>JAICSZ010000325.1 GCA_025936615.1 Pedococcus sp.
ACCATCTCTGGCACGAGCTCACCGACGAGGAGGTCATCTCGCGGGAAGGCCAGCGCTACCGGATCGCCGAGCGCATCCGGCGGCTCAACGAGCTCGGCTTCGACGTGGACGAGCTGGCCATGTCCACCGACCTCGGTGGCACCCAGATCCAGATCCAGCCCAAGGTCGTCGACGCCGGCCACCACTCACGGCGACTGCTGCGGCTCACCGGCCTGGACGTCGAGGAGAACCAGGCCAGGCGGCTGCTCAACGACCTGGACTCCTTCCGGGCCGGCACCGACCGGCAGAACGACGACGAGGAGATCGTCGCGCACGACTGGCTCGCGCGGATCTACGAACCCATCACCCGCACCGTGCCGCGCGAGCTGGCCGCGAAGCTCGAGCCGGCCGAGCTGTTCCACGAGGTGCTCGAGCACCGCTGGTACCTCTCCGAGCGCGCGGGTCACGACATCCCGATCGAGGACGCGATCAAGGACTACGTCGCCACGGTGCTCCCCGGGAAGCCGGACGAGGCGACGGTCGTCGGTGTGGACACCGTGGAGATGCCGGTCCTCGCGATGTTCGACGACGACTAGTTCGTCCGGTCGAGCTTGTCCCGGTTCGCTCCGGAAACGGGGCTCGGCGTGGCTATGGTGACCGCCGACCAGTCGCCAGCCCGAGGGGATGCCCATGACGTACAACCCGTACACCGACACTACCGCCTACCCGCCGAGCACTGCCCCGACCTCCTACGGCGCGCCGACACCGAGCGCCGGGGCGCAGTGGCCGTTGGCCGGCTGGGGCTCCCGAGTCGCCGCCTCCCTGATCGACGCCCTCGTGTCGCTCGTCGGCGGGGTTCCGTACGTCGTGGGCGTGGTGCTCTTCATCGCGGGAAGCCCCGACTCCTCGACCTACGAGACGCCCCAGGGGCCCAGCGCAGCGGACACCGACGCCACCCTCATGGTCGTGGGCGGGCTGCTCGCCCTCGTCGGGCTCGTCCTGATGCTCGGGATCCAGGTCTGGAACCGCTGGATCAAGCAGGGACGCACCGGCCAGAGCGTCGGCAAGAAGGCGATGAGCCTCTACCTCGTCGACCAGCGCACCGGCAACCCGATCGGTGCCGGCATGGCCTTCGTGCGCGACCTGGCGCACTTCCTCGACGGCATCTTCTACGTCGGCTACCTGTGGCCGCTGTGGGACCCCAAGAAGCAGACCTTCGCGGACAAGCTAGTCGGGACGGTCGTGGCCCACGCGCCGAAGTCCTGACCGGCGGTCAATCGGCCTGCGCCTGCGCAACGACGAGGGGCTCCCGACCGCGGTGGTCGGGAGCCCCTCGTGACGTGCTGTGTGTCAGATGCGCGGTGCGGACTGCGCCTCGTAGTACTGCGACGACTCGGGCCGGTACAGCAGGTACAGGATGTACGCGCCGAGAGCCAGCATCACGATGCCGAGAATCCTGGACAGGGCCGGGGTGGGCTGGAGGAACGAACCCAGGAAGTTGAGCACGCTGAAGGCGAAGAACACCGTCGCCACGATCCGCGCCCACTTGCGCCCCTTGCCGTTGGCCGAGGCCATCCACAGCCACAGGGCGACACCGACCAGGCCGGCGACGATCCCGCTGACCATCGCGAGCGTGACCGCGGAATCGAGCTCGTCGGGCGTCATGGTCTTGCCAGCCGAGCTGTTCTGCACCGTGTCGCGGATCGCGCCCTTCTCCAGGAGGGAGACGATGATCCCGAGCAGGCTCAGGGCCGCGCCGACGTACATCAGCTTGACCGCCTGCGCGATGGAGGCCGGTCGCTCGACCGGGACCGCGGTCGGGGCGGGCTCGTAGCTCGGCATGCCCTGCATGCCCTGGTACTGGCCAGGGTTCCCTCCCTCACCGGGAGGCGGGGGCGGGGGCGTGGAGCCGTAGTCGGACATCATGGATCCCTTCAGGTGTCGTGGCGCCGCCTTCCTCGGTTGCGGCCAGCCACCACGCTAGTCGATCCGCCTCCACGTGACGGTCACCCCGCGCGGCGCCTCGCGACCTCGTAGAGCGCCACGCCGGTGGCGACGCCGGCGTTCAGCGACTCCACCGACGAGGACATCGGGATCGACACCACCTGGTCACAGGTCTCGCGCACCAGCCGCGACAGGCCCTTGCCCTCGGACCCGGTCACGATGACGATCGGCTCGGTCGCCAGCTCCAGCTCAGGGAGCAGGACATCCCCGTCCATGTCGAGCCCGAGGACGAAGAAGCCCGCCTTGCGGAACTCCTCGAGCGCGCGGACGAGGTTGGGAGCCATGGCCACCGGCACGCGCGCTGCCGCACCGGCGGAGGTCTTCCAGGCGCTGGCGGTCATGCCCACGGAGCGGCGTTCGGGGACCACCACGCCGTGCCCACCGAAGGCGGCGACCGAGCGGATGACCGCACCGAGGTTGCGGGGGTCGGTGATCCCGTCCAGCGCGACGACCAGTGGCGTGCCGGGAGCCTCTGGGTTCACGAGCTCGCTCGGGTGGGCGTAGGCGTACGGCGGCACCTGGAGCGCCAGCCCCTGGTGGACGGCCCCGTCGGTGAGCCGGTCCAGCTCTCCGCGTGGGGTCTCCAGGATCGGGATGCCGCGCGCGGTCGCGGTCTTGATCGCCTCACGGACGCGGTCGTCGGCGTCGATCCGGCCGGCGACGTACATGGTGCTCACCGGCACGTCGGCGCGCAGCGCCTCGACGACCGAGTTGCGCCCGGCGACAACCTCGCTGGAGGCCCTGCCCTTGCGCGCACCGCCGGACCGGCGCCCGCCTGGGCTGGTCCGCGCGTCAGACCCCTTGGCCGCCGCCTTGGCCACCTTGTGGGCCTTGTGCTGAGGCCGGTCGGCCGCCTTGGGCGTGGGGCCCCTGCCCTCGAGCCCGCGACGCCGCTGGCCGCCGGAGCCGACTGTGGAGCCCTTCTTGGAGCCGCCCTTGCGGACCGCGCCGCGGCGCTGGGAGTTGCCTGCCATGGTGCCTGCCTCTCAGCTGTCGCGACGAAGCGACCAGTTGGCGCCCGACGCGGTGTCCTCGATGACGATCCCGGCGGCGCCGAGCTGGTCGCGGATCGTGTCCGCCGTGGCGAAGTCGCGGGCGGCACGCGCCGCGCCGCGTGCCTCGAGCTGGACCTGCACCAGGGCATCCAGCGCTGCTTGGGCGTCCCCCGCCCCGTTGTCCGCCCCGCCCTCCCAGTGCGGGTCGAGCGGGTTCACGCCCAACAGGTCTGTCATCGCGAGCACCTGCGCGAAGGCCGTGGCCAGGGCGTCGTCGTCGCGCTCGTCGATGGCGGTGTTGCCCGCACGCACCGTGTCGTGGACCACCGCGAGCGCGCCCGAGACGTTGAGGTCGTCGTCCATGGACGCGGCATACGAGTCGGGCACCCGAGCGGGGTCCGGGGTGGTGGACGTGCCCTCGGGCAGGGCCCGCAGGGCGCGACGCAGGAACCCCTCGATCCGCTCGACGGCGGCATCTGCCTCGGCCAGCGACCCCTCGTGGTACTCGATCGTGGAGCGGTAGTGGGCGGCCGTGAGGTAGTAGCGGATCGCGAGCGGGCGGGCGACCTTGGTCACCTCGGAGACGATGAGCGAGTTGCCGAGCGACTTGCTCATCTTCTCGCCGCCGACCGTGACCCAGGCGTTGTGCAGCCAGTAGTTGGCGAA
>JAICSZ010000510.1 GCA_025936615.1 Pedococcus sp.
GAGGAGGTTGAGGTCGCCGTCCTGCGGGATGGCGTTCCACTCCTTGCACGCGACCTCGCACGCCTTGCAGCCGATGCAGATCGAGGTGTCCGTGAAGAACCCCTTGCGCGGCTCGGAGTCCTGCCACGCGGCGTCGCGCGACGGGTCGGTCGGTCCCGCGAGCTGCCTCGCCAAGTAGCCCATCAGCCTTGCGCCTCCGTGGTCTTGAGCTGGTTGCCGGTCTCGGTGGTCAGGCCCGCCCGGGACTGGTACTCCGCCACCATCCGCAACAGCGCCTCGCCCTCCGGACGGCGCCCGGCGAGGATGTCGCACGAGCCGGCCTTCGACTCCTGGATCTGCACGTTCGGGTCGAGGGCGATGCCGATCAGGTCGTTCGCCGCGTCGCCGGAGACCACGGCGTCGCTGCCGACGCCCCAGTGGTAGGGCAGCCCGACCTGGTGGATGGTGTGGCCGTCGATGACCAGGGGGGTCATCCGCTCGGTCACCAGCACGCGCGCCTCGATCGCGGTCCGCGGTGAGACGATCGTCGCCCACCCGCCGTTGGTGAGCCCCTTCTCCTCGGCGAGCTCCGGGGACACCTCGCAGAAGAACTCGGGCTGGAGCTCCGACAGGTACGGCAGCCACCGGCTCATGCCGCCGGCGGTGTGGTGCTCGGTGAGGCGGTACGTCGTGAACACGCACGGGTAGACCTCGGAGCCGGGCTGGCCCCCGGACGGGCTCCACAGGTTGTCCTTGCGCGGGAACACCTTGCGCGCGGGGTTGGACTGCTGCCGGTAGAGCGGGTTGGCGACCGGCGACTCCTGCGGCTCGTAGTGCGTCGGCAGCGGGCCGTCGAGCATGCCCTTGGGCGTGTAGAGCCAGCCCTTGCCGTCGGACTGCATGATGAACGGGTCGTCACCGGCCAGCCCGTCCGGGCCACCCGTGCCCGGCTCGGGCCGGTAGTCCGGGGGCCTGTCCGCGACGAAGTCGGGGACGTCGTGGCCGACCCACTTGCCCTGCTCCTTGTCCCACCAGATGTAGCGCTTGCGCTCGCTCCACGGGTTGCCGTCGGGGTCGGCCGAGGCGCGGTTGTAGAGGAGGCGCCGGTTGGCCGGCCAGGACCAGCCCCACTCGAGTGCGGTGAGGTCCTGCTCGCGCCCGGGCTTGCGGCGCGCGGACTGGTTGACGCCGTCGGCGAAGACGCCGGTGTAGATCCAGCAGCCGCCGGTGGTCGACCCGTCGGCCTTCATCTGGTTGAACGTGCCGAGCAGCTCGCCGGCGCTGCCGTCCTCAGCGACCTGCCAGCCGTTGATCTCGCGCAGCACCGCCTCGGCGTCGGGTTCGCCGTCCTCGTCGACCGGGTAGTCCCAGGTGAGGTCGAGCAGTGGGCGGTCCCGCTCGTCGGTGGAGTCCTTGAGCTTCTCACGGATCCGCTGGCCGAGCTCGTGGAAGAACTGCAGCTCGCTGCGGGCGTCGCCCGGCGGGTCGACCGCCTTGTGGTGCCACTGGAGCATCCGCTGGGTCTGGGTGAACGAGCCTGCCTTCTCCACGTGCGCGGCGGCCGGGAAGAAGAACACCTCCGTTTCGATCTCCTCGGTCGTCAACTCCCCGGTCTCGATCTCCGGA
>JAICSZ010000326.1 GCA_025936615.1 Pedococcus sp.
GCCAGGTCGTAGCGCTTGGGGTTGAAGTAGAGGTTGTCCAGCAGGGTCTGGGCGGCCTCGCGGGTGGGCGGCTCGCCCGGGCGCAGCTTGCGGTAGATGTCGAGCAGCGCGTCGTCCTGGCCGGCGGTGTGGTCCTTCTCGAGGGTCAGGCGCATCGACTCGTAGTCGCCGAACTCCTCGAGGATCTGCGCCTCGGTCCAGCCGAGCGCCTTGAGCAGCACGGTGACGGACTGCTTGCGCTTGCGGTCGACGCGCACGCCGACCATGTCGCGCTTGTCGATCTCGAACTCCAGCCACGCGCCGCGGCTCGGGATGATCTTGGAGGTGTAGACGTCCTTGTCGGAGGTCTTGTCGGGCGTGCGCTCGAAGTAGACGCCCGGGCTGCGGACCAGCTGGGAGACGACCACGCGCTCGGTGCCGTTGATGATGAAGGTGCCGCGCTCGGTCATGAGCGGGAAGTCGCCCATGAACACGGTCTGGCTCTTGATCTCGCCCGTCGTGGTGTTCATGAACTCCGCCGTGACGAACAGGGGCGCGGCGTACGTCTGGTCGCGCTCCTTGCAGTCCTCGATGGAGTACTTGACCTCCTCGAAGCGGTGGTCACGGAACGACAGCGACATCGAGCCGCTGAAGTCCTCGATGGGGGAGATCTCCTCGAAGATCTCCTCGAGGCCGGAGCGGTCGGGGACGTCGCCCCGGCCCTCGGCCTTGGCCGCAGCGACGCGGGCCTGCCAGCGCTCGTTGCCGAGCAGCCAGTCGAAGCTCTCCGTCTGGAGGGCCAGGAGGTCTGGGACCTCGAGAGGTTCGCGAATCTTCGCGAAGGACAGACGGCCGGAAGCCGTCCGTGCGGTGGACACAGTCTGAGTCGCGTTGCGCGAGGCAGCCAAGGAGGGGTCCTTCCACGGGCCTGGTGAGAAACCTATGCGGCGCCAGCCACCGGCATGCGGCCTCGACCGGAACCGGGACGCCGTGGACCGTGCCGGAGGGCACGGCGAAGGGCGGGGGTCTCAGAGCGGGGTCGACGACAGAGGGCAGCGCAAAGGAAGAGCATACACGCATCAGGGCAGGGTCGTCCAACCGTGTCCAGCCGGGTCACGCCACGGCCGTCGACGGGAGTCTCGCCGTGGCGCAAGCCACGCGGCAGATTCGACGCAGACGAGGATGACGGACGGCAGCCCCCGCGTCAAGCACAACGACGCAGCAGGGCCGGGAAATGGCCGTCCGGGTCAGAACGCGTCGACCTTGCTGACCAGCCACTTGTCGCCCACCTTGGTCATGGTGGCGATCACCCGGTTCTGGTCGACGGCCGGCTGCTTCTGGTCGGCGCCGACCTTGGCCTGGTTGACGAAGACGAGCACCTTCACCGTGGTGGGGTTCGCGTTCATCACCCCGACGTCGGAGACGCGGGCCTGCACGACGGTCTGGTTCTTGACGGCGAGCGGCTTGATGTCGGTGTCCATGGCCTTGGTGAACTCGGCCCTGAACGACCCGGTCAGCAGGGTCTCGATCTGGGCCGCCTGCCGGTCGATGGTCTTGTAGTTGTAGCTGAGCATCTGCTCGACGGAGGTCCGGGCCTGGCTGGCCGCGGCCCGCTGGGCCGCCTGCTGGGCACCGGGGTCGCGCAGGCTCACCCCCACCAGGGCGGCGAGCACGACCAGGGTGGCGACGAGGGCGGTCACCGGGGCCACCCAGCGCCGGCGACGCAGGGGCGACGGCGCGCCCTTCGCGGCGCGGTGGGGAAGCAGCCGGCCGAGGCCGGACACCCGCTGGCGGAGCGTGGCCCGGGTCGCCTCGCGCCTCGGTGCCGGAGCGGGAGTCGGTATGCCGCGTGCGCGGGACCGCTGCCCAGCCACCCGAGGCCGCGTGCGGACCTTCAGATCAGCCGACGAACTCAAGGTTCTCCACCTTCCACTCGTCGCCGACCGTGCGCAGCTCGAGGCGCATCCGGTAGGTCTTCGTCTCGCCGTTCGGCACCGCGGTGTTCTTCGTGGGGGCAACCACGCCGACGAGCGCGACGGCCGAGTCGCGGTCGCCGGAGACGATGGCGGCCTCGGTCCGCTGGACGCTCGAGACGGTCTTGTTGGCGACCAGCACCTTCTTGAGGTCGGCCACCGAGCTCGAGTAGCTCTTGAGGAAGTCGCCCGTCGCACCGTCCTCGACGCGCGCGGTGTCGGCGTCGACGTGCTGGTAGTCCACCGTGACGAAGTTGACTGCGAGCTGCTTGGCTGCGGCGAGCGCGGCCGCGTTGGCCTGCTCGGCCTGCCGCGCGGCATACCACTCCCGGCCCTTGGTCGCCCCGAGGGCGAGCGAGGCGAGCAGGGCGAGGGCAGCTAGGGCCCACACCAACCTCGGGGTGATCCGTGCGACCGCGGGCCGGCTCCGGCCGGTCGAGGTGTCAGGATCGGTGTTGGTGTCTGGCGGGGACGCGTTGGTGCGCTTCCCGGCCGTCACCGCCCTCCCGGCGTGGGTGGTGATCGTGCTCATCGAGCAGCCTCCTTCATGATCCACAGCCACGAGGAGTCGCCGCCCTCACCTCCCGGCGGGAGGGGCACCGAGACCTGTGGTGTCGCTGTGCCCAACGACGCAGCCAGGCCCGGGGATACGGGTTGGTCGCCGAAAGCCAGCGGAATGGTGGCCCTCGCACTCGAGCCCCCGGGTTGGCTGGCCGGTCCGGGAGCATTCTGCGCGCCGCGCACACTGGTCGCCGAACCGCGGGGGGCCGTGCAGCGGGCGCTGGTGTTGACCGGCGGCAGGTTGGTCGTCTGCGAGGGGTCGGTGCGCTTGGTGCCGCCGTAGCCCTGGGTGCACACCGGGGGGTTCTGGGCGAGCGCCAGGCCGAAGTGGGCGGTGCCGTCGCCGGGGACCACCGTGTAGCCACCCGCCACGACGTCGGGGTAGGTCACGAGCAGCTGCTGGATGCCGGCCACGTGCGAGGTGGTGACCTGGCCGATGGTGATCAGGTTGGCCAGCAGGGCGGCCAGGTTGCCCTGGTTGTCCTTGATCAGCGCCTGCAGCTCGCTGGAGGCCGTCGCGCCGCGGTCGAGCACGAGCCGCAGGTCCGGGTCGGAGTCCTTGAGCGTCTGGGTGAGGTCGGCAAAGTTGCTCGCGAAGGTCTTGACCTGCCCGGCGGTGTCCCGCTGGGTGTCGAGCACGATCCGGCCGTCGTCGAGCAGCTTGACCGTCTCGGGCAGCGCCTCGGTGGCCGAGCGGGTGAGCCGGTCGCCGCTGTCGAGCAGCCGCTGCAGGTCGGTGCCACCGTCGGCGAACGCGGTGCCGAGCTCGTCGACGACGGTGCGCAGGTCCTGCTGGTCGACCGAGTTGACCGTGTGGTCGAGGTCGAGCAGGAGGGTGTCGACCCGCAGTGGGTAGGCCGTGTCCTTGCGGGGGACACGGTCACCGTCCGCCAGCACGGGCCCGCTGCCGGTGCGGGGCTGGAAGTCGAGGTACTGCTCACCGACCGCGGAGCGGTTCTCCACCACGACCTTGGTGTCCTTGGGGATCTTGACGCCGCGCTTGATCTTGGCGTCGACGAGCACGCCGTCCTCGGACAGGCTCAGCCGGTCGACCCGCCCGATGGTGACGCCGCGGTAGGTGACCTCGGAGCCGACGAAGACCCCGCCGGA
>JAICSZ010000421.1 GCA_025936615.1 Pedococcus sp.
CACGGGCGTGGTGGCGTCGCTGACCTGGCAGGCGCTCGAGGCGGAGCTGCGCCGGCGCTGACCTCAGCGCTCGGGGTTCAGAGAGGCAGGGTGACGCCCTCGGCCGCCAGCCGCGCCCGGTCGCCGTCGGCCGGCGCGGGTCCGCGCGAGAGCACGAGCGAGCCGTCGAGCGCCCAGACCGCCAGCGCGTCGAGCAGCACCTGCCCCAGGTCGTCCGAGCGGGTGTGCAGGCGGGTGCCCTGCGGCCAGTCCTGTTGCGGCACAATGGCTTCGTATGCCGTGTCGGCACCGTTCGCCCGCAGCGCCGTGTCGGTGCTGGCCGGCTCGTCCCACGCGGCGAACTGGTCGGCGTAGGTGGACAGCTCGCGGGCCTCGTCCATGACGCCGGGCGGCACGGCCTCGGGTGCCGAACGGGCGAGCCCGGCGAGGGTGACCAGGACTGCCGGTGTGGCGGCGTCCTCGAGCCGGGAGCGCTCGTCGGTGACGAGCAGGTCGGTGGGCTCGTCGTCGAGGACCACGGTGGCCCCGATGGACCAGGTGGCCAGCGCCCAGTAGAGCGTGCGCCAGTGCGGGGGGAGGGCGAGCCGGACGGTCGAGCCGGGGCCGAGGTCCCACTCCTCCTGCAGGGCGTTGGCGGCCTTGCTGGCCCAGTTGGCCAGGACCTTGGCGCTCAGCTCGATCCGCTCGCCGCTGGTGGGGCCGGGGGTGTCGTCGTAGCAGGTGATGCGGGGGCGCCCCGGGTCCGAGCGGAGCATGGCGGCGAGCACGTCAGGCGGGGTGGGCATGTGGCCCACTGTAGGGACGCTAGCGTTGCGGACCGTGAGCAGCCGCGAGTCCCGCAGCTACCCCTACGCACCCGACGCCGCCGACCTGCCGCTGTTGCGCGGTGAGGCGTTCTGCGGGTGGCTGCTCACCCGGGTGGTCGTCGGCCTGGGGCTGTGGATCGTGCTGGGTGCCTTCGCGGCGGCATTGCTGGCACTGGCCGGGCTGTGGCAGCCGTGGGTCGCCGGGGTGGTCCTGCTCGTCCTCGCTGCGGTGGCTGTGCGCGTGTCCGCCCTCGTGCCCGCGAGGGCGCTGCCGGTGTGGTCCTCGGCGCTGTTGGTCCTGGTGGCGGTGGGGTCCGCGGCGTGGGCCGGTGCCACGCACTCCGAGCAGGTGCTGCCCCGTCGCGACTCCGGCAGCTACCTCCAGTCGGCGGTCGACCTCGCCGCGCGGCACACCCGACCGGTCGACCTGGCCGCAGCCTCGGTCGGCGGGCCTGAGGTCCTGCGGATCGAGGGGGTGACGCTGGCGAGCCCGGCCTTCTACTCGACGGGCACGCCCGAGCACCCGCAGGTCCAGGCGCAGTTCCCGGTGGGCCCGTCGGCCTGGTACTCCGTCGCCTGGTGGCTCGGTGCCGCGACCGCAGCCTTCTGGGCCCCGGCCCTGCTGTGGGGACTGACCGTCCTCGGCGTCGGCCTGCTCGCCTCGCTGGCCACCGGACCACGGTGGGGACCGTTGGCCGCCCTCGGCACGGCCCTGCTGTTCCCCCTGCTCCACGTCGCGCGCTCCACCTACTCCGAGCCGCTCGCGCTGCCGGTGCTGGCCGCCGCCCTGGTGGCGCTCGTCCAGGGCGCCCGCAGCGCCCAGCTCGCCGACGTCGCGCCGGCCCGGGCCGCCGGAGTCGCCGCCGGCGTGCTCGTCGGCGGTGGCGTGCTCCTGCGCGTGGATGCGCTCCGCGAGACGATCCTGCTCCTCGTCGTGGCAGCGCTCGCGATGGCCCAGCGCCAGGCGCACGGGCGCGCGCTGGCGGTCTCGGGCCTCGTCGCGGCGCTCCTCGCGCTGGGGGTGACCTGGCTGACCTCCAGCCAGTACCTCGGGAGCATCGCCGGGTCCCTCCTTCCCCTGGCCGCCATGGGAGTGGTGGTCTGCGTGGTCGGAGCGGCCGTCGTGGTGGCGTCCCGGCGCGGCTGGTCACTGGGGCCACTGGCGCAGGGATGGCTCCCCAGGGCGCTGGCCACGCTCGTCGTCGTCGCCGGCGTCTTCCTCGCCAGCCGGCCGCTGTGGCAGACCGTGCGGCAGTCCGCCGACGACCCGGGCTCGCACGTGGTCGCGGGTCTGCAGGCGCGGCAAGGGCTTCCGCTCGACGGTGGACGCACCTATGCCGAGCACAGCGTGGTGTGGATGTCGTGGTGGGTCGGGCCGGTCGCTCTCGGAATCGCGCTCGTCGCGGCGGCGGTCCTCGCGCACCGCGCCGCCACTGCGTGGCTGGACGAGGAGGAGCTCCCAGCCTGGGCGGGGCCGGCGCTCGTGGCCGTCGGGTCGACGCTCCTCACGCTCTACCGACCCGGCATCACGCCAGACCACCCGTGGGCCGACCGTCGCCTGGTGATCGCGTTGCCGACGGTGGTGCTGCTCGTGGTGGCCACTGCCGCCGTCCTCACGCGGTGGTCGACCCGCAGGCTTCCGTATGCCGCGTTGGTCGCCATCAGCGTGCTGGTCGCCGCCTCGCTGCTCGTGCCCTCGGCGCTGGCCACCTGGCCGCACGCCCGCGAACGGGTGGAGGCCGGGGAGCTCGAGGCCGTGCAACAGGTCTGCGCCGCGTTCCGGCCCGGCGACGTGGCCATGATGGTCGACTCACGGGCGGCGA
>JAICSZ010000292.1 GCA_025936615.1 Pedococcus sp.
AGCGAGGTCAGTGGACCGTAGAGCCGCGCCAGGAGCGCGGTCAGCGCGAGCAGCGTGCCGATGGTCAGGCTGCCGCTGACGGCCATGAGCCCACCGAAGCCGTAGACCATGGCGGTGGCGAGCGAGGCCACGAGGGTGAGCGCGACGAAGAAGACGCTGCGGTTCAGGGCGATCCGCACGCCCATGTCCCGCACGCCGGCCGCCCGCTCGGCGTACTCCGCGTCCTCACGACGGGGGTCGCCGAACACCTTGACCAGCAGCGCCCCTGCGACGTTGAACCGCTCGGTCATCCGGCTTCCCATGTCGGCGTTGAGCCCCATCTGCGCGTGGGCCAGGCCAGCGAGGCGCCGGCCCATGAGCCGGGCCGGGATGAGGAAGAACGGCACCAGCGCGAGGGAGGCCAGGGTCAGCTGCCACGACAGGCTCGCCATGGTGATGATGATGAGCGTGAGGGAGACGATGTTGCTCACCACGCTGGACAGCACGGAGGTGAAGGCCTGCTGGGCACCGAGGACGTCGCTGTTGAGGCGGCTGACCAGCGCGCCGGTCTGGGCGCGGGTGAAGAACGCGACGGGCTGGCGCAGCACGTGCGAGAACACCTCGGTGCGCAGGGCGTAGATCAGGCCCTCCCCGATCCGGGAGGAGTACCACCGCTGGACCAGCGTGAGCAGCCCGTCGAGGATGGCCAGCCCCGCCACGACGAGCGAGAGGTCCACGACGACTCCGCGGTCACGCGGGGTGATGCCCTTGTCGATGATCTCCCGGAGCAGCAGGGGCGTGGCCACGACCAGGGCGGCGTCGATGACGACGAGGACGAGGAAGAGCGCGATCTCGCGCCGGAACGGGCGGGAGTAGCCCAGCACGCGCCGCGCGGTCCCCGGGGCCAGCTTGCGGTCCTTGACCGAGTCGTCGCGCGTCAGCGACCGCATCGCGTGCCAGCCGGACATGCTCATGGCGCGCCTTTCTCCTCGGTTCCACGCGGGCCAACGCCGGGTGGGCGTTGGCGCATTCCCCCATGATCGCCCGTCACGCCGACAGCCGGCACCGGGTCAGCGTCCGAGGAGCCCCGCAAGGCCGTGCAGCAGGCGGCCCTGCGCCTCACGTTCGCGCTGCAGCTGGGCCCCTCGACCGGTCGTTGCGGCGCCGCGCAGCAGCGGCTTGAGCTCGCGCAGGGCTGCCTTTGGTGCTGCGAGCAGCGCTGCGACGAGGTCGGCGGTCGCGGCCCCGAGCTGGTCGTTGGGCACTGCGACGTTCGCCAGCCCGGTCGCCACCGCCTCCGCAGCCCCGACGAACCGCCCGGTCGCACAGATCTCCAGGGCGCGCGCCGGGCCGACCGCGGCCACGAGTGGCCCCGTGCCGCCCAGGTCGGGCACCAGCCCGAGGGACGTCTCCCGCATCGCCAGCTGCACGTCGTCGGCCACGACCCGCAGGTCGGCGGCGAGCGCGAGCTGGAACCCGGCCCCGATCGCGTGTCCCTGCACCGCCGCGACCACCACTGCGGGCACCTCGGCCCAGGCCGCGAAGCCCTGCTGGAACGGCGCGATCGCCCGCGCCGCAGAGTCGGGCCCGTCGACGGCCAGCCCGACCAGGTCGGGCTCGCCCTCGAGACTGCCGGGCGCCAGCATGGCCCGGTCCAGCCCGGCGGAGAACGACTGGCCCTCGCCGCGGAGCACGACCACCCTGACACTCGGGTCGAGCCCGCGTGCCACCTCGGCCAGGGCCAGCCACAGGGTCGGGGTCTGGGCGTTGCGGCGCGCGGCGTTCGTCAGCGTGAGGGTCAGGACCGCGCCGTCGCGCTGCACGCGCAGGTGCGGGTGTGGTGTCGTCGTCTCGGTGGTGGCGGGGTCGGTCACGCGGGCAGGCTATCGGCCCGCTCGAGCACGAGCCGGGCAGCGGCCGAGGTGCGCGACAGGGCCCCGGGCACCATCGTGATGCCGGCCCGGCCGCAGGCCTGGGCCATCCGGTCGCGCAGCACGCCCTCGGCCACCATGAACGACACTGCGACGGTGCGCTCCACCTCGTCGGGCAGCCCCCGCAGCACCGCGTTGAGGCTCGCGCCCCCGTCGAGGGCCGCAACGGCCCACGGGCCCCAGCCCTCGCGCGGGTGGGCGGTGATCGTCTCAGCCACGGTGGCGACGGCGGCGCTGTCACTTGACCCGGCGGCATACAGCACGACCGCGGTGGTCGGACGCGGCGGCACGCCCGCCTCGGCGAGGAGCTCCTCGACCGCGTCCAGCAACAGGGGGTGTGGGCCCAGCGGCATGGCGAGGAGGATTTCGGTGCTGGCCCGCTCGGACATCGCGGCGATCGCCTGCGGCACGTCGACCTTGGCGTGGAAGGCCGGCGTCAGCAGGACGGGCACCACCACGGCACGGCCGCCCAGGGCGTCCGCGGCGTCCCTGGGGCCCGGCGGGTGGTGGTCGAGGTATGCCGTGTGGACGGGCCTGCCCGGCGAGTGCTCGCGCACGTGGGTGGCCAGGTCCTCGACCCCGGCGGCGTGCCGGGGGTCCGGCGATCCGTGCGCGAGAAGGACGATGTCGGGGACGAGGCTCACCTGACGAGGTTACCTTCCAGCGAGGTCACCCAAGCGCCCGCGCAGGCCGACGACGTCGCCGACCACGACGACCGCTGGCGGTCGGACCCCGGCGGCGGCCGCGTCGTCCGCAGCGCGCTCGAGCGTGGTCACCGTCGTGCGCTGCCGCGGCGTCCAGCCGCTCTCCACCAGTGCGACCGGCGTCTGCGGCCGCCGGCCGGAGGCCATGAGGCCGGCGGCGGTCTCCCTGAGCCGGGTCACGCCCATGAGCAGGACGAGCGTGGCGTCGGGGGCCGCGTCCGCGGCCGCCCGCAACACGGAGCCCGGGCCCTCGTGCGCGCTCGCCACGACGAAGGACGCCGTGACCCCGCGGTGCGTGACCGGGATGCCCGCCGCGGCCGGCACCGACACGGCTGAGGTGACGCCGGGCACCACCTCGACCGGGACGCCGTGCGCTGCGCAGTGCAGCGCCTCCTCGCCACCGCGGCCCAGCACGAAGGGGTCACCGCCCTTGAGCCGCACCACGTTCCGGCCCTGCTTGGCGTGGTGGACGAGGATCTCGTTGATGCGCTCCTGGGGGACGGGGTGGTTGCCGGGGGTCTTGCCGACCTCGACGACCTCCACGTCCCGCGACAGCGTCGACAGCAGCGCGCGCGGCCCGAGCCGGTCGGCGACGACGACGTCCGCGGCGGCCAGCAGCGCCCGGCCGCGCACCGTGATGAGGTCCTCCGCGCCGGGCCCGCCGCCGACGAGCGCGACCCGCCCGACCCGTTGCCGCCTGCTTGCGTGCTCCCGCGTGCGGCGGACGGGCAGGGTGGCGCTGTCCAGCGCCGCGAGGACGGCGTCGCGCACCGCGGTGGCTCGGCGCGGGTCGGCGCCCGCGGTCACCGCCACGGTGAGCCCCTCAGCGGGTGACCCGCTCGTGCCGCGCGCCACCGCCGGCGTCCACGCGCTCGAGGCGCTGGCGTCGTCGGCGCGCACGCACCAGATCCGGGCCGCCTCGGCCTCGCGGGCGACCTGGGCGTCGGTGGCCGGGTCGCCCGTCGCGGTGTGCGCCAGCCAGGCGGGCTCCGGGGCGATCAGGTCCCCCGCCACATACTCACGCTCGAGCCAGCGCACCGCCCCGGCACCCATCAGGTCGGCCAGGTCCTCGCAGACCCACGGGGCGATGACCTCGACCAGCGCGCCCGCGTCCAGCAGCCCCCTGGCACGACGGGCTGCAACGGGTCCGCCGCCGACGACCACGACCCGACGGCCGGTGACGTCGAGCGTCAGGGGGTAGTCCGGCCGTGACATCAGATGCCCTCCCCGACGCTGCGGTCCGGCGCGTCGGCCATGCCGGCCGCCAAGGTCGAGCCATCCGCCTCGTCCACGAGCAGGAACGCCCCGGTGCGCCGCAGGCTGCGGTAGTCGTCCACGGGCACGTCCTCGGCCAGTCGGATCCGAACTCGCCCGATTGCGTTGAGCCCCAAGCCATCGGGAGCCGCGCGGTGCTCCATGG
>JAICSZ010000517.1 GCA_025936615.1 Pedococcus sp.
GCCGAGATTGTGCTGGAAGTGCGCCTCGTTGGCCCGGTACGACTTGTAGGCGTTGCGCCACTGGACTCGGTCGATGTACGGCTCGTCGGGGTGGAAGCGTTGCTGGTCCCACGGCTCGAAGTAGCCGAGCAGCGGTGTCTTGCCGTCGCGCTTGCGGTAGCCGCGGCCGACCTGGAAGTGCCCGGAGCCGTCGTGGTCGAGGTAGGGGTAGAACTGTGTCAGCAGCACCGGGTGGAGGACCACCGGGGCGTGGTAGTCGACGACGTGGCGGGCCATCAGCAGCTTCCACTTCGCAAACGACCAGTCGCCGATGTCGAGGGTGATGTACGGGCCGGCGTACGACGCCTTGTCGTAGCCGGTGTCCTGGTTGACGACCCGGACCATCGAGGTGATCGCGGTGCCGTCGGTGGTGGTGCCGAGACGGTCGGCCCAGTGGCTCTGGGTGCGCTTCCGGTGCGACCAGGCCCAGGTGATCATCTGCATCGTGGTCGGGCCGCACCAGTAGGTGCGGTGCTGCTCGCTCACGTGCTTCGCCCGCAGCACCGCCGCGTGGTCGGGGTAGTCGCGCCAGTGCTTGACCCGGCTGCGACCGCTGGTCTGGGGCGCCGACGAGTACTTGCTCGAGGTGGCGGTCGCCACCGTGTCACGCCGTACCTCGGGGTGGCGGGCGAAGAACCCCGTCGGCAGCGGCACGCCCTCGATCTGGTGCCGGATCAGCCAGACCTTGGCCACCGAGCGCGCGGCCTCGGTGAGCTCCTGCCGCTCGGCCTCTGCGCGCGCGGTCGGGCTCATCCGCGCGGCCTGGCGGAGGGCGTCGTACGTCGAGAGGTCGCCGGTGGTGGTGACGCTCGTCGGTCGCGCGGCCGCTCGCTGGAGCGTCTGCAGCGCCCGGGTGCGCACCTGGGACTGCGTGCGGTCGGTCCAGCCGGTGCCGAGGCAGTACCGCTGGCCCTCGAAGGTCGCGCACCTGATGGCGTCGTCGACGAGCGCTCGATCGGTCGTCGTCGGCCCGGTGCGCCCGCTGGTCCGCCCCGCGCCGACGACGCGGTCGATCGTCCGGCGGAACGCCGGGGTGACCCGGCCGTAGCCGGCCGTGAGCCGGCCCGTCGTGGTCGCGCTCACGGCTCTGCGGATCGTGCCGTCGTCGCCTCCACGCGGGACGAGCGGGAGCAGGCCGAGCAGCAGGACGAGTGCGCCGAGTCCGATCCAGCGGGCACGTGACATGGGGAAGACCTCGAGAGTTCAGGAGTCACTTGACCACCACTGTCCCCAAGGGTCACAGGTTGGTCAAGGCCAACGCGACACCGAGGGGCGGAGGCGCCAGCCGCGCGATGCCCTGGCTCGTGAGGGGCGTGTGGCCCCAGGGACCGGTGCCGAAGTACTCACGCTCACCTGGGCTCTGCTCAGTAGTTCGGCACCGTCGGCGATTCGCACAGGCTCGCGGGAGGTGAGAGTGGCGGGTTGAACACGGGAGCGGATGACGAGGCTCGAACTCGCGACATCGACGGTGGGCA
>JAICSZ010000434.1 GCA_025936615.1 Pedococcus sp.
CGTGCAGGCGGCGATGTGCGCCACCGGCGACGTGGCGGGTGCGGTCCGGATCCTCGAGGCGATGCCTCTCGACATCCAGCCCCGGCAGATCGCCGGCTTCAAGGACTGGAACCTCTGCGACGAGCTGCACGTGCTGGGCCGTTACGAAGAATCGATCGCGACAGCCCAGCGGGGCCTGGACCTCGTCGTCGAGCCGCACCGGGCGCCGATGCTCTGGGCCGGCCTGATGACCCAGCTGGCGGAGTGCCAGCTGGCTCTGGGTCGATGGGACGAGGCCCAGGCCACGCTGAGTCGCTGTGAGCAGATGGTGCTCGGCGCGGAGCAGAAGTCGCAGGCCCACGCCCTCGCAGGGCTCCTGGCGTGCTGGCGGGGCCGCCTCGACGAGGCCCAGCGACTCCTGGAGCGCGTGGAGGCCGCGTCGAAGTCCATGCCCGAACCGCCGGACCTGGTGCGTCCACGGTGGCTCGCGGCCGAGCTGGCGGCGGCGCGCAACCAGCTCGACGCCGTACGCCGCATCCTCGCGCCGATGTGGAGCGACCACGAATGGGAGATCGCCTTCACCCACCTGTGGCAGCCGTTGCTGCTCGAGCTCCGGCTCGAGGTAGACCTCGCCCTGGAGGTGCGCGGTCCGGCCGCCGAACAGGCGCGCGAGCGCATCGAGGCCTGCTGTGCCGTTGCTGCGAAGCTGCGCCGCCTCGGTGACGTGGGAGTGGCGTGGGACCTGCACGCGCGCGCCGAGCGGGCGCTGGCCGATGGCTGCCTGGACTCGGCCCCCTGGCAGGAGACGTGCGCGGCGTGGGAGAAGACCGGCCGCGTGGTCGAGGCCGCGTGGGCCCGGCTCCGGCAGGCGACCTGCCTGGCGGCGAACCGGCAGCGGGACGAGGCGTCGGCGCTCGTGGCGGGGGTCCGCGCGCTCGCGAACGACCTGGGAGCGGTCGGCCTGCGCCAGGCTGCCGACGCGTTGGGGGCCCGCATCTCGAGCACCGGCCGACGCAGCGGCGACGCGCCCTTCGGCCTGACGTCCCGCGAGCTCGAGGTGCTGCGGCTGGTGGCCCTCGGCCGCAGCAACGCACAGATAGCCCAGGACCTCTTCATCTCCCCCAAGACGGTCTCCGTCCACGTCTCGTCGCTGCTGGCGAAGCTGCAGGCCTCCTCGCGCACCCAGGCGGTGGCTGCCGCACAGCGCGCAGGGCTCCTCCACTCCCTCATGCTGTCCTGACCCGCGACTTAGAGAAATAGGAACATCTCCGGATCCGCGCTGGTCGTCTTATCTCGACCGTGGACGTCGTCAACCCCACACCGAAGGGACCGGACGATGTCCACCACCACTACCCGCCAGGCGTCCCGCAGGACCACGCTGACCACCCTGCTCGCCCTCTCCGCCGCCGCAGCCGCGCTCGTGGTCCCGCCGACAAGCCGGGCGGACGCCGAGACCGCACCCGCCTCCTCCGGGATCTCCTGCCTGCAGGTGCGCTGGTACGAGGTCTACAACCCGAGCCTCAACAAGCCGCGCGGCCACCAGGACGCGCCCGACCACCGGCACTGGGACGAGTTCTGCACCTGACGACGCCTCACCGCCGGACACGCACGTGACATCCCGCGACACCTGCCCAGGTGTCGCGGGACGTTCGCCTGCGTGGACCGTGCTGAACCACGGGACAGGTCGCCGAACGGGTACTGTCCTCCTCGCGGTCAGGACGGTGGAGCTACGGGGTGGCGATCCCGAGGGCCCTTCCACCAGGCCTTGACCCCGGGCCTCTAGCTCAACTGGCAGAGCAGCGGACTTTTAATCCGCGGGTTGTGGGTTCGATCCCCACGGGGCCCACCATCTGAGCGTGAACGACGCGCCAGGGCCGAGTCGAGCACCCACCCAGGGGACGAATGCGGGGACTAATGCAGCTCGACATCAGTCACTCCCGCCGCTGGTCGATGGGGGGACGAAGTCAGGGTTGTAGGCCTCGAGCGCTGCCAGGTTCGCGGCGTTCCCGGCCCTCCGACCGAGGTACACGTCCTGGGTCATCGACACCCGGGAATGGCCGAGCTGATCGGCGATCATCCGGGCGCTTGCCCCGCTCTGGTCGAGCAGCGTGGCGACCGTCTTGCGATAGGTGTGCGTCTTCACCCACTCGAAGTCCGAACCACCTCGTACGCACCGGAACGCCTTGCCGACGTTGCTACGGTCCCGCCACCCTCCCCGCTTGTCCGGAAAGACCGGGCCGTCGAACGCACCCAGCCGCACCCGCCTGGCACGCAGCAGCTCCACGCACCACGGCGGCAGAAGGAGGCCGCGCTCGGAGGCACGGGACTTGACCCGTTTGGCGACCAAGCCATGGCCTTTGACCCGCACGATAGTGCGTCGTACGGCGAGCGTGCCGGTCGTCAGGTCCACGTCCGCCCAGGTCACGCCGAGCGTCTCACCCAGCCGCAGCCCGGTGGCAAGCATGAAGCGGGCCAACTCCGGAAGATCGTGCCGTTGCGCGAACTCGCTGGCATCGAGCACC
>JAICSZ010000066.1 GCA_025936615.1 Pedococcus sp.
CGACGCCTCCTGACGTTGTGGCTGGTATGCCCCCCATGAGTGCAGAGTTCTGGTTCGACCCGTTGTGTCCCTGGGCGTGGATGACGTCCCGCTGGATGATGGAGGTCGAACGCGTCCGCGACGTCGAGGTCACGTGGTCGGTGATGAGCCTTTCGGTGCTCAACGAGGGACGGGACCTCCCCGAGGACTACCGCGCGATGATGGACCGCGGCTGGGGACCCGTCCGCGTCATCACCGCTGCCGCGCTGGAGTACGGCGACAAGGTGGTCAAGCCGCTCTACGACGCGATGGGCCAGCGGATCCACCTCGGCGGCGAGAAGGACTACGCCAAGGTCCTCGTGCCCGCCCTCGAGGAGGTGGGCCTGGACACCTCGCTCGCCGGCTTCGCCGACAGCGACGCCAACGACGCCGTGCTCCGCGCGAGCCACCAGCGGGCCATCGACCTGGTCGGTGACGAGGTCGGCACCCCGGTCATCTCGGTCGGCGGGCAGGCCTTCTTCGGACCGGTCGTGTCCCCCGCACCCAAGGGCGAGGCGGCTGGCAGGCTGTGGGACGGCTGCGTGCTGGTTGCCGGTACTCCCGGGTTCTTCGAGCTCAAGCGCAGCCGCACCGTCGGGCCCATCTTCGACTGACGACGTGTCCGCGTCGGGTCCCACGCCCTGTGCGGGACCCGGCCGCGCAGCCGAGGACTCCGTCGCCCAGGCACTAGCCTGAGGCCAGGATTCCCCAGGCGAAGGAGCACCATGCGCGTCCACATCGGTGGTGACCACGCGGCATACGAGCTGTTGGGCGAGCTGGTCGCCTTCCTCGAGGGGGAGGGGCACGAGGTGACCAACCACGGGCCGCACGCCTTCGACGCCCAGGACGACTACCCGGTGTTCGTGCTGCGGGCCGCCGAGGCCGTGGCGGCCGACCCCGAGTCGCTCGGCGTCGTGCTCGGCGGGTCGGGCAACGGCGAGCAGATGGCGGCCAACAAGGTGAAGGGCATCCGCGCGGCGCTGTGCTACAACGAGGAGCTCGCCAGCCTCGCCCGCGAGCACAACAACGCCCAGGTGATCTCGATCGGTGCGCGGATGCAGGCGCCGGAGGAGGCCAAGGCGATGGTCCGCACCTTCCTCGCCACGCCCTTCTCCGTGGAGCCACGCCACCAGCGCCGGATCGACATGGTGGCGGCTTACGAGGCCAACGGGACGTTGCCGCAGCCCTCCACGTGATTTCGGAGGTTCTACGCGAGATCGGTCGGCCGTCCGGTTAGGCTTGCGCCGGACTGAGGGGCCAGTCCGACTCCAGCTCACCGGGTGCACGCGACCCGTCTTGCCGAAGGAACCTAGACACGTGGAAGTCGATCGGTCCGTGCTCGCGCGCCGGTCCCTCACGACCCGCGTGCAACGTGGTCGAGGCCGTCTGGCCCATTTCCGGCAGCCCGCCATGTCCGTGGGGCTGATGGTGCTGACCTTGGTCGCCGGCGCACTGATCTCGAAGTGGCCGATGCAGGTGCCCTGGGGCTCGTTCAGCCCCATCGCCGTCATCGCCGGGCTCTTCCTCTCCCCGCGGGCGCTGCTGGTGCTCGACGCCTTCCTCCTGCTGGTGGCTGGCTGGGTGGGGCTGGGCGAGGACCTGGGCAAGCCGGCGTTCCTCGGGGCCTACGTCGTGCTGGTCGTGATCATGGTGGTGATGTTCTGGGTGGCGACGTCGCGGGCCAGGCTGGGGGTGCAGGGCAACCTGGGGGAGACGATGCTCGTCGACCTCCGCGACCGGCTGCGCACCCAGGGCGAGCTGCCCGTGCTGCC
The DNA here is from genome assembly GCA_025936615.1 of Pedococcus sp. The sequence continues at coordinate 1,791 of JAICSZ010000066.1, forward strand.
CCCGGACTGGGGCGCCGAGCTGTCGGTCCTGTCCGCCTACGGCGACTCCTTCTCCGGCGACTTCCTGGTCACCAGCCGGCACTCCGACGTGCTCGAGCTGGCGCTGGTCGACGTCTCTGGCAAGGGCATGGCCGCCGGGACGCGGTCCCTGCTGCTCTCGGGTGCCTTCGGTGGGCTGCTGGGTTCGCTGCCGGTCGAGGCGTTCCTGCCAGCGGCCAACAGCTACCTGATGCGCCAGCACTGGGACGAGGGGTTCGCGACAGCTGCACACGCCATGATCGACCTGGAGAGCGGGGAGTTCAGCCTCGGCTCTGCTGGGCACCCGCCGGCCGTGCGGTTCTCTGCGGGGTCGGGCAGGTGGGAGGTGCTGGAGGGCGACGAGGGGCCGGTGCTCGGTGTCACGTCCCGGCTCGCCTTTCCGCGGGTGCGTGGCCAGCTGGGTCGCGGTGACGCGCTGCTCCTCTACACCGACGGCGTCATCGAGACACGCAACCGCGACCTGCGCGACGGCATCGACCGCATGCTCGGCACGGCGGAGCGGATGATCGGCAAGGGATTCGAGGGGATGGCGGCCAAGATGTGTGCCGCGGCGCGTGCGGGGGAGACGGACGACCGCGCGGCCGTGCTCATCTGGCGGCGTTGACGCCACAGTCGGCTGACGACCGCGTCGAGAGTGCACGACGTGCTGAAGCCGCCCGCGGATCGTCAGCGCGTCGTGCGCTCTCGACCTGGGGCCGCGGAGTCCGTGGGCCGGCTAGGCGCCAGGGACCGCAGTGGCCTGCCGGCCTGCCGTCCGCCGGGAGATGTTGGCGCAGTCGAGGCAGACCGACTCCGGGATGATCCCGACCCGCATCAGCAAGCCGAAGACGAGGCAGCCCACGCAGATCCCGCCCAGCGCCTCCAGCGCGGGGAAGGCGACCATCACCGCCCCGATGACCACGACCGGGACCGTGGCGCCGGTCAGCCACAGCACGGTGGCAGCCGTCGTCAGGACCGCCCCCAATGCGGCGGCGAACCGCTTGGGCGGGCCGGCCGTGTACTGAGGGGAGACCTTCATGAGTGGACGCGCCCGCTTCACGAGCCGGGCGAGCGGGCTGGCGGACGGCCCCCATCCGGCGCGCAGGACGAAGTCCACGGCCAGCACGGCGTAGAGCCACCACTGATGGGCGGCGAGGGCAACGATCCCGAGCAGCAGCACGGCGCCGGCGATGAGTCGCACGGACACGTCGTCGACGATGTTGGGGAAGCGGGAGATGCGCGCCATCCATCCATTATGGGTGACATAACACGCAGTTATCGAGCTGGTCTCGCCTGACGGACTCAGCGCCAGCCGCGACAAGGGGTGCCACCGGTGAGATGGCACCCCTCCCACTCGACCCCGCGAGGGCCAGGGGATGTCATCGGCGACTGCTGCGCGGCTGGGAGCTGGTCGGAAATGTCCTACCGTTGCCGCATGGAGACGGCGCAGCCGCGCACCGCGGTGCGCACCTACGGGGCCCGCCGGGGACGCCTGTCACCACTCAACCAGGAGCGCATGTCGGTGCTGGCGCCACGTCACGCGATCCCTGACGGACCGCTGGTCCCGCGCGAAGCTTTCGGCCGCGACGCCCCGGTCGTGCTGGAGGTCGGGTGCGGGCACGGGGCCGCCGCCATCGCGTATGCCGCGCTGCAGCCAGGACACGACGTGCTCGCGGTCGACGTGTTCACCCCCGCCCTGGCTCGCATGCTCGCGGTCGCGGAGCGCGAGGGCCTGACCAACCTGTGGGTGCACCAGGGCGACGCCGTGGCGCTGCTCGCCGAGCGGCTCGCACCCTCCTCGCTCGCGGCGGTCCACCTGTTCTTCCCGGACCCGTGGCCCAAGGCGCGGCACGCCAAGCGGCGGTTCGTGGCGCGGCCCACCCTGGACCTGGTCGCCTCGCGGTTGCAGCCGGACGGGCACCTCCTCGTCGCCACCGACCACGAGGGGTATGCCGCCCACGCCCGGGCGGCGCTCACCGCGCACGGGCGGTTCGTGGTCACCGAGGGGGAGCGGCCGCCGTGGCGGCCCGTCGACGGCTTCGAGGCCAAGGGGCTTGCGGCCGGCCGGGTGGTCACGGAGTTCCGGGCGGTCCTCGCCCAGCGGCTCAGCTGATGCTCGGTACCGCCGCGAGCAGCGTCTTGGTGTAGGGGTCCTGCGGGTCGAGGAGCACCTGCTCCACGGTGCCGGCTTCCACGACCCGGCCGCGGTACATCACCAGGACCCGGTCGGCGATGTTCCACGCGAGCCCGAGGTCGTGGGTGATCACCAGGGCGCCGAGGCCGAGGTCGCGCTTCAGCCGCAGCAGCAGGGCGAGGATCTCCCCCCGCACCGAGGCGTCGAGTGAGGCGACCGGCTCGTCCGCCACGAGGAACTGCGGCTCGAGGGCGAGCGCGCCGGCGATGACCACCCGTTGCCGCTGCCCACCGGACAGCTCGTGGGGCAGGGCCTGCAGGAACTGCGCCGGTGGGCGCAGCTCGGCCCGCTCGAGCGCCGCCTCCACCTGGGCCCGCTCGTTGCCGGGGCGGTGGTGGATGCGCAGGCCCTCGGCCACCGACTCGTAGACGCTGTGCTTGGGGTTGAGCGCGCTGCTCGGGTCCTGGAGCACGAGCTGGACGCTGCGCCGGAAGGCCCGCAGCCCCTTGGGGCTGTGCGCGAGCGGCCGCCCCTCGAACAGGACCTGACCGGCATCTGCCGGGTGCAGCCCCAGCAGGGTGCGCGCGAGGGTGGTCTTGCCGGACCCGGACTGCCCGACCAGGGCCACGATCTCACTGCGGTGGCAGGCGAGGCTCACGTTGTCGACGGCAGTGAGCCCGCCCTCGCGGGAGTGGAAGCGGACGGTGAGGTCGCGAGCCTCGAGGACGGGCGCGAACGGCACGTCTCCACGTGCGGGGGTCGCGCCGTGGACGGCCCCAGCCGGTTCGGTGCTGGGCTCATCTCCGCAGGCAGGTCCGGTCGGCGGCTCTACCACGCGGGTCGCGGGCCGCATCCGCGAGCGCGGGTCGCCGATGGTGGGGAAGGCGCGGGCGAGCTGCTCGGTGTAGGGATGGGTGGGGCGGGTCACGACGTCGTGGCTCGGCCCCTCCTCGACGACGATGCCGTCGCGCATCACCGCGATCCGCTCACAGGTCGAGGCGAGCACGGACAGGTCGTGGCTGATGAACACCAGCGAGATGCCGCGAGCCGCGACCTGCTCACGCAGGACGCCCAGGACCTGGTCCTGGACGACGACGTCGAGCGCGGTGGTGGGCTCGTCCGCGACGACCAGGTCGGGGTCGCAGGCCAGCGCCATCGCGATCATCGCCCGCTGGCGCTGGCCGCCCGAGAGCTCGTGCGGGTAGGCGCGTGCCTTCGCCGGCGCGAGGTCCACCTGGGCCAGCAGGTCCAGGACCCGCTTCTCGCGGGCCTCCTCGGTGGCGTAGGACTCCTTGACGTGCAGCTCGAGTGCCTCGGCGACCTGCGTCCCCACGCGGCGCACCGGGTTGAGCGAGTGCATGGCGCCCTGGAACACGATCGCGGCCTCGCTCCACCGCAACGCGCGCAGCCTGCCCCACGACAGCTCGAGGACGTCGCGACCGTCGAGCAGGACCCTGCCGGTGACCGTCGCGCTGCGCGGCAGCAGCCGCAGCACTGCCATCGCGAGCGTCGACTTGCCCGAGCCGGACTCGCCTGCGATGCCGAGGGACCCGCCTACCGGCACGGTGAGCGAGACCTCCCTGACCGCGTGCACGGCTCCCCGGTCACCACCGGAGGAGTAGGTGACGCTGACGCCGTCGAACTCGAGCTCGGGCATCAGCGGTTCCGCAGGGTCGGGTTGATGACGGACTCAAGGGCACGGCCGACGAGGGTGAAGCACAGCACGACGAGGACGATGGCCAGGCCCGGCGGCAGGACGAACCACCAGAAGCCGCCGGTCGCGGCCCCCGAGTCGAGGGCGACCTTGAGCATCGTGCCCCACGAGGGGTTCGTCGGGTCGCCGAGGCCGAGGAAGGACAGCGTCGACTCGGCGATGATCGCCGAGCCGACGGTGAGCGTGGTGTTGGCCATGACGAGCGGCAGCACCGCGGGCAGGACGTGTCGGCCGATGACGTGGGTGTGTCCGGCACCCAGGGCCCAGGCCCGCTCGATGTACGGGCGCGCCTCGATGGTGAGCGTCTGGGCACGCACGAGCCGGGCGGTGCTGGCCCACGACGTGACCCCGATCGCCAGGATGATCGTCCACACGCCGCGCTGCAGGACGCTCGAGAGCACCATCGCCAGCAGCAGCGACGGCAGCACCAGGAAGAAGTCGACGACCCGGAGCAGGCCCTCGCTGGCCAAGCCGCGGAAGTGGCCGGCGGCGGTGCCCATGACCGTGCCGATCACCATCGAGATCAAGGTGGCGACCACGCCGACCAGGAGCGACACCCGTGAGCCCCAGAGCAGGCTCACCAGCACCGAGCGGCCCGACGGGTCGGTGCCGAGCGGCAGCCGCCACGTGGGCGGGTGGTTGATCGGGTTGTCGATCTGGGTGACGTCGAGCAGGCGGGCCGGCGCGATGAGCGGGGCGAGGACGGCCAGGAGCACGATCAGGCCCAGCAGGGCCAAGCCCACGACGCCGCTGCGGCTCGTGCGGAACTCACGCCACACCTGCGCGGCCCTGGCCCGACGCCGCGCGGCAGCCGCGCCGCGGCGGCGAGCGGGCGGCATACCGGTGGGCTTGTCCTGCAGCGACTCGGTGAGCTGACCGGTCATGCCGAGCGCACCCGGGGGTCGAGGAACCGGTAGACCAGGTCCGCGAGCAGGTTCATCACGATGACGATGCCGGAGAAGACGACGAAGGTGCCCTGGAGGAGGGGCAGGTCCGGACCACTCAGGGCGGCGTAGGTGAGGTAGCCCAGGCCGGGCCAGGAGAACACGGCCTCCGTGGTGACGGCGCCAGCGATGAGGGTCCCGACGTGGAGGAACACGAGGGTCACCGTGGGCAGCAGCGCGTTGGGCACGGCATGGCGGCGGCGCACGAGGTCCTCGCGAAGCCCCTTGGCCCTAGCGGTCACCAGGTAGTCAGCGTGCATCTCCTCGAGCAGGGAGGCGCGCATCACGAGCAGGTACTGCGCGTAGGTGACCGCCACCAGGGTCACGACGGGCATGACCATGTGACGGGCCACGTCGAGGACGAGGGGCAGCCCGGTGGCGGTCGTGCCGGCCGTCTTGAGGCCGCCCGTCGGCAGCCAGTGCAGGGTGCCGCCGAAGACGAGCAGCAGGATCAGGCCCAGCCAGAACGTGGGCACCGACCACAGCACGAGCGCGGTCCCGGTGTTGACCCGGTCGAACCAGGTGCCACGCTGCCACGCGGCCCGCTGGCCGATCCACAGCCCCAGGCTCACCGCGATGACGAGTGCCACACCGGTGAGCAGCAGGGTCGCGCCGACGTGCTCGGCGACCAGCTCGGAGACCGGCCGCCGGTAGACGTAGGAGGTGCCGAGCTCGCCCCGCGGGAGGTCACGGAGGTAGATCCAGAACTGGGTGAGCAGCGGCTGGTCGAGCCCGAACTGGCGCTTGAGGGTGGCCAGCTGCTCCGGCGACATGATGCGGCCGCGGGTCATCGACCGGACCGGGTCGCCGGGCAGTACGCGGAAGGCGAAGAACCCGAGCACCACCACCATGAGGAGGCTGACGCACGCTCCGCCGACCTTGCGCGCTGCGTACTTCCAGAAGCTCGCGCTGCCCTTGACGTCGCGATCGGCGTCGGCGGCGGCGACGTCCTGCTCGACGAGCGCCTCGGTCATCGCCGCCCCGCCTCAGGGAGGTGGCTCACTCGCGGTCTTCGGCGGTGGCGCTGCGTCGCCGGGCGAGCAGCGCCCCGCCCCCGAGCAGCACCACGGCGAGCGCACCCAGGCCGACCCAGCCACCGGTGCCCATGCCGCCGCCGGACCCTCCGGCGCTGTCGGCGTTGTTCGCGCCGACCGGCTCCGCGGTGAGCAGTGCCCAGTAGCCGCTCTGGCCGGTGAGCACGCCACCCTTGGCCGGCATCCTTGTGAGGTTGGTGAACTCGTCGGAGCGGTAGGCCTCGAGGCTCTCGGGGTACCAGAAGTCGATCGAGGGTGCGGCTTCGTAGTGGATCGCCTGCATCTGCTTGACGATCTGCTCACGCTTGCCCTGGTCGAGCTCGGCGTGCTGCTGGGCGTAGAGCTTGTCGAACTCCGGGTCGCACCAGTAGTCCATCGACGTCGAGCCGCTGCCGTCGGTCTTGGTCGGCAGCGCGTTGCAGGTGTTGATGCCGAGCTGGTAGTCGGGGTCGGCACCCAGGCTCCAGCCGGTGAAGTACATGTCGTACTTGCCGGCGGTCGTGTCCGCGGCGATGGTGTCGCCGTCGGTCATCACGAGCTTCACGTTGATCCCGACCGCCTTGAGCCACGGGATGATGAAGTCCGCGCGAGACTTGTCGACCGAGTCGGAGTTGTCGCCCAGCAGCCGCAGCGTGATCGGCTTGCCGCTCTTGTCCACCCGGATGCCGTCGGAGCCCTTCTTGTACCCGGCCGCGTCCAGCTCGGCGTTGGCGGCGGCGGGGTCGTACTTGGCGAGCTTGGACTCGTCCTTCCACTGCCACTGCGGGTAGACCGACGGGATGAACGAGGTGGCCAGCTCGCCGTGGCCCTGGAAGGTCTTGTCGAGCAGCTCGGGGATGTTGATGGCCTGGCGGATCGCCTGGCGGACGGCCACGTCCTTGAGGACGGGGTTGCCGTCGCCGACC
>JAICSZ010000396.1 GCA_025936615.1 Pedococcus sp.
CTCGCGCATCAGGTCGACGATGCGGTGCAGCTCGTCGGCCTCGAACGCCAGCACCCACTCGTAGTCCGACAGCGCGAACGAGGCGATCGTGTTGGCCCGCACGTCGGGGTACTCCCGCGCCATCTGCCCGTGCTCGCGCAGCATGTCACGGCGCTCCTTGTCCTCCAGCAGGTACCAGTCGTAGGAGCGCACGAACGGGTAGACGCAGATGAAGTCCTTGGCCTCCTCGTCCGCGAGGAACGCCGGGATGTGGCTCTTGTTGAACTCTGCCGGCCGGTGCAGCGCGGCTGCGGACCAGGTGGGCTGGAGCAGCTGCCCGAGCTCGGTCTGCAACAGCCGCCGGTAGGCCGACTGCACGTCCTCGATCCGCTCGGCGTGCCACCACACCATGAAGTCGGCATCGGCACGCAGCCCACCCACGTCGTAGACGCCGCGCGTGACGACGCCCGACTCCTCGAGCTCGGCGAACAGGGCCTCGACCTCCTTGGCCATCACCTCGCGGTCGTCCCCGAGGGGAGTGGTGACCGCGAAGACGGACCACATGGCGTAGCGGAGCGAGTCGTTGATCTCACGGATGCGGGACGGTGCGGGCTTGCCTGGCATGGGCCTATTCTCGCTCTTCGCCCCCGCGCGCCCGCAGGTGGGTGGCCAGGGCCCGGGCGGCGGTGCGACCGCCGGCGATGCACGCCGGGACCCCCACCCCTTCGTATGCCGCGCCGGCGAGTTCCAGCCCGGGCAGGGCCTGGATGCCGGCCCGGATCCGCGACACCCGGTCGACGTGGCCGACGGTGTACTGCGGCAGGGCGCCGCCCCACCTCTGCACGTGGGAGTCGACCAGTCGCGGTAGCGAGTGGCCGAGCGCCTCGCTCACCTCGCTGACGGCGACCTGCACGAGCTCCTGGTCGGGTCGCTGGAGGTTGAACGTCTCCCTCGCCCGCCCGACCGAGGCGCGCAGGAACGCCAGCCCGTCGCCCGAGCGGTCGGCCCAGGCCCACTTGCTCGAGGTGAACGTGCTCGCCTTGATCGTGCGGCCGTCGACGGGCGGGACGAGCAAGCCCGACCCGGGCAGCGCGAACCCGTCCTCGGCCGCCACCGCCAGCGTGACGATGGCCATCGAGGCGTACTCGATCTCGGCCAGCGCGGCGGCCATGCCCCGGTGGTGGGGCGCCAGGAGCCTCGCGGCCGGGGCCGCGGGAACGGCGAGCAGGACCGCGTCGGCCGCAAACGCCTCCGGTGCGGGACGCGGACCGACGACCACCGACCACCCGGACTCCGTTCGGTGCAGCTCACGCGCGATGGTCCGGCTGTGCATCGCCACCCCACCCGCGCGCAACCTCTCGGTGAGCACCTCCGCCAACCGGCCCACTCCGCCGTCGACCCCGGCGAAGACCGGGGCCCCTGCGGCCCTGGACTGCGCGTTGGCCTCCCCGGAGGCGCGCGCCAAGGTGGTGAGCGACGCCCCCTGGCGCACGCCGTCGAAGACCTGCGGCAGGCAGGCGCGAAGGGACAGCGACCTGGACCGACCGGCATACACCCCGCCCAGCAGCGGCTCCACGAGCCGGTCCACGACCGCGTCGCCCAACCGGTGCGCGATGAACCCGCCGAGCGAGACGTCCTCGCCCACCACCGGTTCGGCCGGGTCCTCGTCCGCGGCGCGTGCGACCTCGTCGGCGGTCAGGATGCCGAGGGCCGACGACGGTGGGGACGGGATGCCCATCAGGGTGCCGGTCGGCATCGGGTGCAGCTGGCTGCGGGACCAGATCGAGGCCGAGGTGGTGGCCGGGTGCACCACCTGGTCGGCCAGCCCGAGCTCACCGGCGAGGTCGAGCGCCTCGGGCCGCCGGGCCAGCAGCGACTCGGCCCCGACGTCCAGCGGCACACCGGCCACGGGCTCGCGACGCAGCTTGCCGCCGGGCCGGTCGGCGGCGTCCAGGAGCGTGACCTGCGCCTCGGGGAGCAGCCGGGTCAGCTCCCAGGCCGCGACGAGGCCGGTGATCCCGCCGCCGACGACGACGAACCGTGACCGGGCCATGGCCACACCCTGTCAGGATCGTGACTGTTTCGACATCACCGGGTGGGAACGCCGGGCCCGTCGCGCGGGTCACACCGAGGTCCAGGACTCGCCACACCACCCACCAGGGGGTCGTCATGTTCCGTGATCGTCCACGTCTGCGCCGCACCACACTCGGGTCAGCCGCGCTCCTCGCCGTCGTCGCGCTGGCGGCCTGCAGCAGTGGCGGCAACTCAGCCAGCTCGTCGTCGGAGGCCCAGTCCCTGCAGGCGCGGGATGGCGCCGGCTCTGCCGCCGCGGGCGGCGCCGCGCCGAAGGCACAGTCCCAGTCCGGGAAGCAGCCTGCGGCCGACCAGGCCTCCGCCGCGAAGACCGGCTCCGTGGCCGTGGCCCCGGCCGCGCTCGAGGCCAGCCGCGACACCCTCGCCCGCCGGGCCTCGGTGGCCTTGCAGGTCAAGGACATCGGCCAGGCCGTCGCCAAGGTCCGCGGCATCTCGGCTGCCGCGCAGGGCCTGGTCCTCACCGAGAACATCGGCGCCGGTGGCGGCGCCATCCCGCTCGACGAGCGGTCCAAGGTCACGGCAACCACCTACGGGGAGATCACCATCTCCGTGCCCTCGAGCCGCCTCGACGACGTGGTGAGCCAGCTCGGCGACGTCGGCACGGTGATCCGCTCGCAGAGCTCGAGCGAGAACGTCGGCGCGCAGATCGTCGACACCGACTCGCGGCGCAAGACCATGCAGGCCAGCGTCGACCGGGTGCGGGCCCTGATGGACCGGGCCACCGACATCCGCCAGGTGGTCGACCTCGAGTCCGAGCTGAGCCGACGCCAGGCCGACCTCGAGGCACTGGAGTCCCAGCTCGCCTCACTGAAGGACAGCGTCGCCATGTCGCCGGTGCAGGTCA
>JAICSZ010000379.1 GCA_025936615.1 Pedococcus sp.
GGTGAGAAGGGGCTGGGGCAGGATCCGGTCGGAGGTCACCAGGCCGGTGGTCACGCGCAGCCCCCACACGTCGGCAGCCTCGAACATCACGTCGACCGCTGGAGCGAAGTGTGACCCGAAGACCAGCGCCGTCGTCGTGCCGGCGTCGACCAGGCCGGTGACGAAGTCGCGTGCGACCCCACGGGCGTACTCGACCTCGCCCATCCGCACCTCCTCCGGCAGGGCGCACTGATCGAGCCAGTCGAGCAGGGGCATGCCGAGCCCGCCGATCACGCGCACCTGGGGGAAGTGCACGTGGGTGTCGACCAGGCCGGGCAGGACGATGCCCTCGCGCAGGTCGAGCACCTCGGCGTCGGGGTGCTGCGAACGAACGTCGGCGAACGGCCCGCGCGCCCTGATGACGCCCTGCTCGACGAGGACCCCGCAGTCCTGCTCGGAGCGCAGCGCACCGCCGGTGAACGGGTCGGCGGGGGTGTCCATCACGGCACACCGGAAGAGGGTGGTCACCGGCGTACCGCCTCGGCCCGCTCCGCCTCGAAGACCCGGACCAGGTCGGCGGCCACCGCCAGGGCGATCGTCGCGGGCTCCTTGCCACTGATGCCGGGCAGCCCGATCGGCGTCTGGATCCGCGCGAGGTCGGCCTCGCTGTGCCCCTCGGCCAGCAGGCGCTTCTGGAAGCGACGCCACTTGGCCGACGACCCGATCAGCCCGAGCGACCCGAGGTGACCGCACCGCAGCGCGGCGTCGCACAGTGCGGCGTCCTCGGCGTGGTCGTGCGTCATGACCAGGACGTGGGTGCCCCGTGGCACCTCACCGAGGACCAGCTCCGGCACCGGCGCATGGTGGACGTGGACGTTGGCCACCGAGTCGTCAAGAACGCCAAGGCGATCCGCGCCGAGCTGGTCGGCACGCGAGTCGACGAGGTGGAGCTCGAGGTCGTGCCGCGCGAGCACGCGGGCCAGCTCCATGCCGACGTGCCCCATGCCGAAGATCGCCACCGAGGGCACCACGGCGAGCGGCTCGAGCAGGACGCTCACCTCACCACCGCAGCACTGCTGGCCGTGCTCGACCGGCGCCTTGTCGTTGAGGGCCAGCTCGAGCGTCTCCGGTATGCCGCGTGGCTCGCCGAGCATCGCGCGTGCCCGTGCGACCGCGGTCGCCTCGAGGTTGCCGCCACCGATGGTGCCCCACGTGGCGTCGGCGGCCACGACCATCTTCGCCCCGGCGTCGCGGGGCGAGTGGCCTCGCACGGACGCCAAGGTGACGAGCACGCCGGGACGGCGCTCACGTCTCAGCCGCTCGACGGCGGCCAGCCACTGCACGTCAGGCTCCCGAGCGCACCGGGTGCGGTTGGGCCTGCTCGGAACGCGGGTGCATGCGGGGAGCCTCCTCGGACGGCTGGTCGGGCACCACGCCCGGCGCGCCCTCGAGCATCGGCGTCATGTGCGGCGGCTCCGCACCACCGCGCGCCTCCTCGACCGCCCAGAAGACCGCCTCGGGTGTGGCGGGCGACGCGAGGTCGACCGACGTGCCGGCCGGACCGAAGGCAGCCGCCGCCTGGCGCAGCGCCTCGCGCACGGAGAAGGCCAGCATCAGCGGCGGCTCGCCCACCGCCTTCGAGCCGTAGACCGCACCCTCCTCGTGGGCCTGCTCGAGCAGGGTGACGTTGAACTCCTCCGGCATCTCGGAGAAGCTCGGCAGCTTGTAGGTGCTCGCCGCCTGGGTCGCCAGCCGGCCGCGGGTCGGCCGGTCGGACTCGTCCCAGCGCAGGTCCTCCAGGGTCAGCCATCCGGCGCCCTGGACGAACCCACCCTCGATCTGGCCGAGGTCGACCAGCGGCGACAGCGAGTCGCCGACGTCGTGGACGATGTCGACCCGCCGGGTGCGGTACGCGCCAGTGAAGCCGTCGACCTCGACCTCGGCAGCGGCGACGCCGTAGGCGAAGTACTTGAACGGCTCGCCGTGGAACACCGTGGAGTCCCAGTGCAGCCCCTCGGTGCGGTAGTAGCCGGCGGCGAACAGCTGCACCCGCTGGAAGTAGGCGGCCGTCACCAGGTCGGCCCACGGGACGGTCTCGCTCGTGCCGAGACCGCTGACGACGCCGCCCTCGAACCGCACGTCGCTGGCGGGCACGCCGATCCGCCCGGCCGCGACCGTCGCAAGGCGTTCGCGGATCTGCTCGCAGGCGTTCTTGACTGCCCCGCCGTTGAGGTCTGCACCAGAGCTGGCCGCCGTTGCGGAGGTGTTGGGCACCTTGTCGGTCCGGGTCGGGGCGAGCCGCACGGTGGACAGGGGGACGCCGAGGGTCGTGGCCGCAACCTGGAGCATCTTGGTGTGCAGGCCCTGGCCCATCTCGGTGCCGCCGTGGTTGATCAGCACGGAGCCGTCCTTGTAGACGTGCACGAGGGCGCCGGCCTGGTTGAACGCGGTGAGGTTGAACGAGATCCCGAACTTCACCGGGGTCACCGCCAGGGCCCGCTTCACGTGGGGGTGCGCCGCGTTGAAGGCCGCGATCTCACGCTGGCGGTTGGCCACGTCGCCCTTGTCCAGCACCTGGTCCCACGCCTTGACCGCGCGCTCGGGGTGGCGCACCGGCTGGCCGTAGGGGGTGGACTGGCCTTCTGTGTAGAAGTTGCGGCGGCGCAGGTCCATGGGGTCGAGCCCGAGGAGGGGGGCGCACCGGCCGAGGATGTCCTCGAGCACGAGCATGCCCTGCGGCCCGCCGAAGCCGCGGAACGCCGTCTGGGACGTCTTGTTGGTCCGCGCGATCCGGCCGTTGACCCGGATGTCGGGGATCCAGTAGGCGTTGTCGATGTGGCACAGCGCGCGGGCCAGGACCGGCTCGGACAGGTCGAGGCTCCAGCCGCCGTCGGAGGTGAGGATGGCGTCGAGGGCGGCCAGCCGGCCGTCGTCGTGGAAGCCGACGCGCCACTGGGCGTGGAAGCCGTGCCGCTTGCCCGACATCGTCATGTCCTGGGCCCGCGACAGGCGCAGGCGCACCGGGCGGCCGGTGAGGGTCGCCCCGAGGGCGGCGATCGCGGCATACCCGTGCGGCTGCATCTCCTTGCCAC
>JAICSZ010000270.1 GCA_025936615.1 Pedococcus sp.
CAGAGGGGCCCGACCCGGCACCGGTCACGCCCGTGCAGCTCACGCCGCACGTCATCAACGAGGGTGTCCACTACTTCGAGCTTGGCCTGGGAGCCCTGGGGGGCGCCGGCCTGGCGGTGGCTGGCGCGGGAGCGATCTCGCTCGCGCACCGACGCCACCCGCACCCCGTCTGACGCCGGACCCAGGGTCGGCGCCCCGGGTGAGTGGGTGCGCCGGCCCTCCGCTCGCGGCCACCATCGGGGTGTATGGGTAAGTCTGACGGATTCGCTAGACGCTCACCGGGCGCCACCCGGGTGGCGGGTCCTCGCCCACCCTGCCGTCGACGGCCTCCCGGATGAGGTCGGCGTGGCCGGTGTGCCGGCCGTACTCCTCGACCAGGTCCAGCAGCAGCCGCCGCAGGCTCGCGCGCTGGCCGTGCTCACTCGCGTGTACCTCCTGGTCGAGACCAGCTGCGGCCAGCACCGACGCCACCTTGGCCCGCGACCGGGCGACCGCGTCCTCCCAGAGGCCGTACAGCGTGGCCGGGTCGTCCTTGTCGGCAGAGGTGAGCTCCCAGTCGGGGTCGTCGTCCCAGCCGTTGCCGTCCCACACCGAGGGCATCGGCCCGCCCGCCAGCTTCACGTGGGACAGGTAGTCCTCCTGGACGGCGAGGTGCTTGAGCAGCCGCCCGAGCGTCAGTGTGGATGAGCCGACCCGCTGCCCGAGCCCGGTGCCGTCGAGGCCGTCGGCCTTGTAGCGGAACGTCCAGCGCAGCCGGTCCAGCGCGCCGAGCACCTGCTCGGCCTCGGTGCCGGCGAGGGGTGGCTCCCACGGGGTTGCCTCGTCACCGGGGATGGGGTCGGTCATCACTTCTCCCTAGTTGTCGTGTGCCGCGTGGTCGCCGACGCGTCGAGCCGCGCCTCGAGCGCGTCGAGGTCGCGCTCGGCGAACCGGCGGTGCCACCACTCCTCGTTGATGAGCACGTCGAGGCAGTCCTTGACCGCGAAGGTCTCTCCCTCGGGCGGCCATCCCGCGCCGACCAGGGGCGCGGTGCGGCCGGCGAGCTGTTCGTCGGTGAGCGAGGCGAGGTGGGAGCGCACCCGGCCGAACCGGTCGTGTCGCAGCTCCAGCACCTCGTCCAGCGTGGGTCGGGCGGTGCGGTCGCGGGGCACGCCGGGCGTGTCCGGCATCTCGTCCCACGGCAGCTCCAGCGGGTGCCACGGCGACGGGTCGCCGAGGATCGCCCTGCTGAGCCACGAGCTCGTCGCGAACGGCAGGTGCCGCAGCGTCTCGGTGAAGGACCACTCCTCGTCGACGCGCTCGTGCAACAGCTCGGGGTCCAGGGCCTCCAGCCGGCGGGCCCGCTGAACGGTGCCGGACCACAGGTCTTCGAGGACGGCCCAGGCCTCGCGGAATCCGGCCGCGTCCGTCGGACGCAGCCTGGTCCGCTCCGGGTGGCGACGGTCGAGCTCGGCCTCGACCAGCGGACCGACGTCGACGCCGTTCACCCGCACGTCCTGCAGCTCGCCAGTGATGTCGACCTCCACGAGCTCGACGCCGCGCATCCGGACGCGGGTGAGCACGCTGTTGCGGATGTCGACGTCGGCGAGGTCGACCGACCGGAACGTCGAGCGGCTCAGGTCGACCCGCTCGAACCGCGTCCCGGAGAGGTCGACGTGCTCGAAGCTCGCCCCCAGCAGCTGCTCGTCGTTGAACGACTGGCGCTCCGCCGGCTGCTGCTCCTCGTCCATGCCCTCCACTGCACTCACACCCGCTCCAGGAGCTCGAGGGACCGCTCGAGCACCAGCTTCGTGGCGTCCTCGTCGTAGCCGGGCAACGAGCTGTCAGCGAACAGGTGGCCGTCGCCGGGGTAGAGGAACAGCTCCGCCTCGGGGTGGGCCGCGACGAACGGCCGGGCCGCGTCGATGTCGCCCTCGTCGACGAAGAACGGGTCGGCATCCATGGAGTGGATCTGCACGGGCACCCCGTCGGGCCAGTCGCCGAACCAGCTCGGGTCGGCGAACGAGTGGTAGAACAGCCCGCCCAACGCCCCCGGCCGGGTCTGGACGAGCATCTGTGCCGGCATGCCGCCGAGCGAGAACCCGCCGTAGACGAGTGCCTCCGGAAGGGCGTGGGCCGCCGCGGCCCCGCGATCGCGGACGGTCTGGAACCCGACCCCCTCGAGGTACTTCTGCCCGGCCTCGATCGACTCGAAGGTCTGGCCCTCGAACAGGTCAGGGGTGTGCACGGTGTGACCAACCGCCCGCAGCTCGTCGGCGAAGGCGACAACACCGGGGGTGAGGCCCTGGATGTGGTGGAACAAGATCATCTCTGTCATGACCGCCACGGTAGACAGCATTGCGGACGGAACGCTTCCGCAATAGAAAGGGACTCGTGCGAATCGACCTGGGCGAGGCTGAGAGGAGTCCGACGGCCCGGGCGCTCAGGGCGCTCGAAGTCGTCCAGGACCATCCCGGGATCACCGCCGCGGCCTTGGGGGACAGGCTGGGCGTGACCTCCCGGGCCGCGCGCCGCTACGTCGCGATCCTGCGGGAGGCGGGCATCCCTGTCGACTCCGTGAGTGGCCCGGCCGGCGGCTACCGGCCGGGCCGGGGCCTGCGTCCGGCGCCGATGCTGTTCACCTCCGCCGAGGCGCTGGGTCTTGTCATGGCAGTGCTCGACGGCCACCACGCCGCCGCCGACGCCTCCGAGCCCGTGGGCAGCGCGCTGGCCAAGCTGATGCGCTCGCTGCCGGAGGCCGTGGCTGCCCAGGCCGAGACGGTTCGCCGCGCGGCGGCTCCGGCCCCCGACCGGGCGGCGGCGCGGCCCGACCCGCGCACGACCACGACGCTGGTCCAGGCGTGTGCCGACCACCGCAGGGTCCGGCTGGACTACCGCACCGAGTCCGGCCGTCTGCTCGACGTCGAGGCCGAGCCGTGGGCGGTGGTGGTGCGGCACAGCCGGTGGTACCTCCTGTGCCTGTCCCTGACGTCGGAGGCGGTCCGGGTCTACCGCGTGGACCGCGTGCTGCGGACCGAGGTGCTGGCGGAGTCGTTCACGCCCCCGGGCGACCTCGACCCGGTGGCTGCGGTCGAGGAACACCTCGGTCTCGGGTGGGAGTTCGACGTGGAGGTGCACCTCGCCGCACCGGCCGAGCAGGTCGCCCGCTGGGTGCCGGCCACCATGGGTCGGGTCGAGCCAGTGGACGAGGGGAGCTGCCGGCTGGTGGGGAGCACCGGCAACCCGACCGGCTATGCCGCGGACCTGGCCCACCTGCCCGTGGCCTACCGCGTCGTCGTCGGCGACGAGGTGCGCGCCGCGACTCGCGTGCTCGGTGAGCGGCTGCTCGCGGCGGGCTCCGGCTGACCCCACACGCGGCACACGCCACGTTCGGACGGGCTGCGGGACCTTCGCCCCTGCCCGCCTCGACGCCTGCGCCGGAGGCTGGTCAGGACGCCAGCAGGCGAGTCGCGACGGCGTCCGCGACCGCGCGACCACCCGTGCGGGCGTGCCAGCGTGAGCTCGAGGAGGTTGTCACGATGAAGGCTCTGGTCTACCACGGTCCGGGCACCAAGGCGTGGGAGGAGGTTCCGGACCCCGTCATCCAGGAGCCCACGGACGCGATCGTGCAGATGGAGACCACGACGATCTGTGGCACCGACCTGCACATCCTCAGGGGTGACGTACCCGCGGTGATCGACGGCCGCATTCTGGGGCACGAGGGCGTCGGCGTCGTCACGCAGGTCGGCCCGGAGTGCACCAAGGTGAAGGTTGGCGACCGGGTCATCGTCTCCTGCATCAGCAAGTGCATGGAGTGCGACTACTGCAGGACCGGCCTGACGTCCCACTGCCAGACACTCGGCGGCATCGGCTGGATCTTCGGCCACCTCATCGACGGGACGCAGGCCGAGTTTGTACGAGCTCCCTTCGCGGACAACGGCTTGATCCCGCTGCCGGAGGGCGTCACGGCCGAGCAGGGCGCGATGCTCAGCGACATCCTCCCCACCGGCTACGAGATCGGGGTCCTGTATGGCGAGGTCAGGGAAGGCGACGTCGTCGCCGTCGTCGGTGCCGGCCCCGTTGGACTGGCCGCGATCATGACGGCGGCTGCCAAGGGCGCTTCCACGGTGATCGCCGTGGACGGCAACAAGTTCCGTCTCGAGGAGTCGCGCGAGTTCGGCGCG
>JAICSZ010000203.1 GCA_025936615.1 Pedococcus sp.
AGCTGCTCGTCCTCGACCACCCGCACCCCGGTGGCATCGGAGAGCCAGGACCTGTCCAGCCCGGCGGGCACCACGACCGACCCGAGCCCCGACAGCGCCTGGGCGACTGCGGCCGGGACGCCTCCGGCGCCGACCCGAACCACCTCGGCCCGGTAGTCGGCGACGTTCTCCGCGAACAGGTCCAGCGTCTGGGCGGCTGAGCTGCCGCCCTGCTCGATGACGGGCACCGCCGCGCGGTGGCCGCCGTCAGTCGCGGCGCCCACCCGCTCGACCGCCCTGACCCGAGCCAGAACCTCGTCGCGCGCCCTCACCGGGAGTCACCGTCCGAGTGTCCGGGCGCCTGCCCGTGTGTCTGCGTCCACCACTGCCGGAACGTCTGGGTCGGCGGGCTGGGCAGGTCCCTGGCGTTGGTCCAGGCCGAGAGCGGACCGGGCAGCGAGCGCGGCATGTGCTTGCCGACCAGCCTGCCGGCCAACGTCGAGAGCTTCTGCGCCTTCTCGAACCGCGAGGCGTCGGCGAACATCCAGGCCGCCGCCCTCATCGTCAGGGACTCCGGGGTCCGCCCGGCCTGGTCGACGACCTCGGTGCGCAGGTGGACCAGCACCTCGGGGATGTTGATCTTCACGGGGCACACGTCGTAGCAGGCGCCGCACAGGGACGAGGCGTACGGCAGCGAGGCGTCGATGTCACTGGAGGTGCCGCGCAGCTGCGGGTTCAGGATGGCTCCGATCGGTCCCGGGTAGACCGAGCCGTAGGCGTGCCCGCCGGTGCGCTCGTAGACGGGGCAGACGTTGAGGCATGCCGAGCATCGGATGCACCGAAGCGCCTGCCTGCCAACGGGATCCGCGAGGACGTGGGTGCGGCCGTTGTCCATCAGGACGACGTGGACGTCCTGTGGTCCATCGCCCTCGTGGACACCGGTCCACATGGAGGTGTACGGGTTCATCCGCTCGCCGGTGCTGCTGCGTGGGAGCAGCTGCAGGAAGGTGCCGAGGTCCTCGAACGTCGGCAGCACCTTCTCGATCCCCACCACCGAGATGAGGGTCTCGGGCAGGGTCAGGCACATCCGCCCGTTCCCCTCCGACTCGACGACGACGAGGGTGCCGGTGTCGGCGATGGCGAAGTTGGCTCCGCTGACGGCCACCCTGGCGCGCAGGAACTTCTCGCGCAGGTGCAGCCGGGCCGCCTCCGCGAGCCGTCGCGGCTCGTCGGTCAGGTCGTCCGGGGCAGGTCGTCCGACGGCGCCCATCTCGCGTCGGAAGATCTCGCGGATCTCGCTGCGGTTGCGGTGGATCGCCGGCACGAGGATGTGACTGGGGAGGTCGTGGCCGAGCTGCACGATGAGCTCGGCGAGGTCGGTCTCCCAGGCGTGGATGCCATGCGCTGCGAGCGACTCGTTGAGCTCGATCTCCTGGGTCGCCATCGACTTGACCTTGACGACCTCGTCGACCCCCTTGGCGCGCACGATGTCGAGGACGACCCGGTTCGCCTCGGCCGCATCCCGCGCCCAGTGCACCGTCGCGCCGTTGGCGACGAGGTTGGTCTCGAGCTGTTCGAGGTATGCCGCGAGGTCGCCGAGGGTGTCATCCTTCGCGTCCGAGCCGGCTTGCCGGAGCTCCTCCCACCGGTCGAGCTCGCGGACGACCTTGGCCCGCTTGGCGCGGATGGTGCTGGTGGCGTGGGCGAGGTTGCGTCGCTGCTGGGTGTTCGACAGCGCGGCACGCGCCGCCTTGGGGAACTTCGGCATCCCGACGAAGACCGGCGTCGTCTCCTGCAGAGGTGCGCTCACGGCATACTCCTCTCGGCCTGGTCGGGCACGGCCCCGTCGGTTGCGGCGAGCACCTCGGCGAGGTGCATGGTCCGCACGCCCGCGCGCTGGCGACCGAGTATGCCGCCGATGTGCGCGAGGCACGAGTTGTCGCCCGCGACAACGACTTCCGCGCCGGTCTCGCGCACGTGCCGAGCCTTGTCGGCGCCCATGGCGACGGACACGTCGGCATTCTTCATCGCGAACGTCCCGCCGAAGCCGCAGCACTCCTCGGCAGCGGGCAGCTCGACCAGGTCGATCCCGCGCACTGCGCGGAGCAGCCGCAGCGGTCGGTCGCCGACCCGTAGCAGGCGCAGCGAGTGGCAGGTGGGGTGGTAGGTCACGCGGTGCGGGAAGTAGGCGCCCACGTCGCTCACCCCGAGGACGTCCACGAGGAACTCCGAGAGCTCGTGGACCCGAGGGGCGAGCTGCTCGACAGCCCGCACGAGTCCGGCGTCGCCGGTGCGCCGCGCCAGGCTGGCGTGCTGCTCGCGGACCGACCCCACGCACGAGCCCGACGGCGCCACCACCGCGTCGTAGCCGCCGAACACGTCCACGAACTTGCGCACGAGCGGCATTGCGTCGTCGGCATAGCCCGTGTTGGTGAACATCTGGCCGCAGCAGGTCTGGGCCTCGGGGAACTCCACGGTGCACCCGAGCCGCTCGAGGAGCTGGACCGTCGCCCGGGGGGCCTCGGGGAACATCGTGTCGTTGAAGCACGTGGCGAACAGCGCCACCCGGAGCCCGCGAGCATCGACCACCCAACCCACCCTAGGGACAATCTGCGTTCGCGCCAGACGTACGGAGGAGGCCGCTAGGGGGCCGTTCGGCCGCGCAGGGACGAGGCGTCCGCCGGATTCCGCCCGGTTTGCCGGAAAGGTGACCGGACTTTACCGAGTCTTTAATGTCTTTACCCGCAATTTGCCATACGCAGGTTGTTGGTTTGCGTTTCCCTTCGTGGTGCAGGGGTTTGCATGGGTGTTCGTCTCCACGGACGCACCTAAGAGAGGGCGCAGGGTCTATGTCGAACGAGTTGGCGGTCCTGATCGAGGACCGGATGGCAGTCAAGGGTTGGTCCGTGGTGGACCTGGTCCGAGAGACCGGGTTGGACACCGGAGCACTTGCGGCCCTGCTCGGCCCGGAGGAGCTGCCGGGCATGCCGGACGGTGACACCGTGCGCAAGCTGGCCGAAGGTCTGGGCGTGCCGCCGCTTCGGGTGGTGCTCGGAGCTGCCGAGGCGTGCGGCCTGGCCACCACGCCGTTGGGCGACCGGGAGCGCGCCCTGCGGGCGGCCTCCGACGAAGACCTGATGCGCGAGCTGCGCCGGCGCCTCGTCGCCGGGCGAAACAGTGCCGACGTGCGCCGCCGCCGGATGTCCCACCTCGCGCTCATCCGGGGCGCACTGACCGGATGAGCCATGGGGCAAGGCCCCTTCCCACGGTGTGGGAAGGGGCCTCGAGGCGGCCGGCAGGCAGGGGGATGGAGCTGCCGGACGGAACCAGCCTAGGGAAGGGACCGGGCCGCCGTGGGGGACTTGACCAAGACTTGACCAAGGGTGGTCGGACCATGCCACGGTGGTGCGATCAGCCTTGTCGCACAGCGTCCCTGGCCGCCTGCGTCGCGCGGCTCATGCCCAGCTCCAAGACCCGGCGCGGTTCGCGCCAGTAGGCGTCAGTGAGGTAGAGGATCTTGCCAGCCGGGTCGCCGAGCCACAGGTTGTCGAAGTCCGCCGGCGGCGTGTAGGCCACGACGAACTGCGGCGCATAGACCAGGGCAGCCGCGAACGCGAGGTTCCAGTTCGGGCTGTCCCCCTCGGGTTCGAAGCGCACGTAGACGGGGGACCGCGTGAGGTTGACGGTGTCCAGTGGGAACCCCTTGCGCGGGTCGTTGAACTGCGGGTCGGTGACGTGCGTCTGGGGCGGGGGCAGCGGGTCCACCGGCCCCTGCCCCAGGATGTACTCGCGCCAGGAGCCGCGTTCGTAGTCGTCTGCCTTGGAGTCCAGTCGGAACTCCCGGCCGCCCAGGCCGAGGTAGACCCGTCCGTCGGTGCCGGCGTTGTCGACGTCGCCGGTGATGACTTGGCACAGGATGCCCGTTACGTGAGCCATGGTGACTCCCCCATTTCCCCCTGCACCTCGACGTTAACAGGGCCAAAGACGGGGAACCTCGCGCAAAGGGATGAGGCCGTATGCCGCGTGCCCACGCGCCGCGGGGCGCCTCAGCTGAGTCGCGCGTAGGCGAGCCGCGGGAGGTGGTAGGCCAGGTCCACGGCGGTCTCGATGGCTTCGTCCTCGCGCAGCCGGTGCTCGACGACCAGCCGGGCGAGGTAGCCGGCGTCGATGCGGCGGGCGAGGTCGTGCCGGGCGGGGATCGAGGCGAAGGCCCGGGTGTCGTCGACGAAGCCAGAGGTGTTGTAGAAGCCAGCGGTCTCGGTCACCAGCTCGCGGAACCGGCGCATGCCATCGGGGCTGTCGAGGAACCACCAGGGCGCGCCGAGACGGACAGAGGGGTAGACGCCGGCCAACGGTGCCAGCTCGCGGCTGTAGACCGTCTCGTCGACGGTGAACAGGATCACCCGGAACCGTGGGTCGCGCCCGTAGCTGTCGAGCAGCGGCCGCAGGCTCCTCGTGAACTCGGTCGCCACCGGGATGTCGAACCCGCGGTCCGCACCGACGGACTCGAATGTCGCGCTGTGGTGGTCGCGCAGCACGCCCGGGTGGATCTGCATGACCAGCCCGTCGTCGCGCGACATCCCGGCCATGACGTGCAGCATGTGACCGCTGAACGCGCTCGCGTCCTCGGCGCAGACCTCGCCTGCCCACGCCGCCTCGTAGATGCGCGTCGCATCCGCCTGGGACAACGGAGCGCTGCTGGCGGAGAAGTGGCCGTGGTCGGTGGCCAGGGCCCCGGCCGCGACGAACGCCTCCCGGCGAGCGCGCAGGGCGGAGAGGTAACCGGCATACGAGGAGGTGTCGGCGCCGGCGACGTCGCCGAGTGCGGCGACCTCCTGCTTCCAGGTCGGCCTCGTGAGGTGGACCACCGCGTCGGGGCGGAAGGTGGGAAGGACGCGCTCACCCAGGCCCTGCTGTGCGAGCCGGGCGTGGTCCGAC
>JAICSZ010000247.1 GCA_025936615.1 Pedococcus sp.
CAGCACCGCCGTGACGCTCTGCCCGAAGTCCAGGTCGCTGGTGTCCACGAGGGTGACCCCGGGTGCGGCCTCGAGGAAGTCGGAGACGGTGGAGTCGTCGCGGTCGCGGCGCACGATCTGGTCTCGGGTGGCGGCGATCTCGTCGTCGCCGTCGTGACCGTGCAGCTCCTTGGAGCGCCGCCGAAGCCGGGCGTCGACACTCGCGGTCAGCAGCACGCGGACGTCGGCGTGGGGGGCCACGACGGTGGTGATGTCGCGGCCCTCGGCGACCACGCCGCCGCACTGCTGCGCCGTCCCGGCGATGAGGTCGCGCTGCAGCTGTTGGAGGATCGGGCGCACCTGCGTGTTGGTGGCGACCTTGGAGACCGCCTCGCTGACCCGGGTCGTCCTGATGTCGTCCTCGACCTCACGCCCCGCCACCCGCACGGACGCGTGCGCAGGGTCGAGGCCGATCTCCAGCGGCAGGTCGCGGGCCGCCTGCGCCACCGCGTCCTGGTCGTCGAGGTCGACACCCTCCTCGAGGCACCACCAGGTCAGGGCGCGGTACATGGCGCCCGTGTCGAGGAACCCGACGCCGAGCGAGCGGGCCACCGCCTTGGAGACGCTGGACTTGCCGGACCCCGAGGGCCCGTCGATCGCGACGACGAGGTGCTCGCTGCTCATTCCGCACAGCCTATTGGCTGGCCGGCGCGGTCAGCTCGCCGACCACCACCGCCACCGGGTGAGGGTGACCTCGATGAACGGTCCCGGTGGCGGCTGGGCGCGGTACTGCTCGTACTTGGCGCCCAGGGCGTCGAGGCCGCTCGCGGTGGTCTCGTGGACCATGGCGGTGCCGTCGGCCCGGACCCACCACAGCCGATCCCAGTCGTCCTCGTAGTGGTCGACCAGCAGGCTCACCCGTGGCTCATGCCCGACGTTGGCGAGCCGCTGGAGACGGGTGCTGCTCTTGGGCTTGCCGTCGACCGCGGTCCAGAGCGTGTCGCCACTGACCGCGAAGGTCACCGGCACGAGGTGTGGGCGTCCCTGCGGGGTCACGGTGGCGAGGCGCGCCACGCGCGAGACCCCGAACCGTCGCCTTGCCTCGTCCTCGTCCACCACACGACCGTATGCCGCCCGGTCGCCACCTGCTCAGCCGTGCAGCCGCCAGCCCCTCGCCTGAAGCTCCTCGCCGAGGCGCTCCGCCACGGCGGGAAGCACCGACACCTCGGCGAGCCCGAACGGCTGCCCCAGCCCGTGCTCGAGGTGCAGGTCCTCGAGGTTGACGCCGGCCTCGCCGACGTCGTGCAGCAGTCGCGCCAGCTCGCCCGGCTGGTCAGGGACGAGCACGACCACGGTCGCGTATGCCGTGGGGGCCGCTCCGTGCTTGCCGGGGATCCGCGCGTGGCCGGCGTTGCCGGCGGCCACGACGCGGGCCAGCACCTCGCGGGCGCCCACCCCGTCACCGTCGGCGAGGGTGTCGAGCGCACCGATCACCTCGGATAGCTCCTCACGCAGGTGACCGAGCACCTCGCGCACCGCCGGCGCGTTGCCGGCCAGGATCTGGGTCCACAGCTGGGCGTCGCTCGCGGCGACCCGGGTGACGTCACGGATGCCCTGCCCGGCCAGCGCGACGGCGGGGTCGGTGAGGTCGCGCAGCCGGCTGGCGACCAGGCTCGACGCGAGCTGCGGCACGTGCGAGACCACCGCAACCGCGGCGTCGTGCTCGGCCGGGCTCATCGTGCTCACCGTGCCACCGGCGGCAGCAGCGAGCTCGCGCACCAGCGAGACCGCTTCCCGGCTGGAGGACTCGTGCGGGACCACCACCCAGGCCCGTCCGTCGAACAGGTCACCCCGGGCGGCGACCGCCCCGGAACGCTCGCGACCCGCCATCGGGTGCGACCCGGCATACCGGCTCAGGTCGACCTGGCGCGCGCGGACGTCCTCGAGCACGGACACCTTCACCGAAGCCACGTCGGTGACCACCGCCTCGGGCCACCTGGCCAGCTCCTGCGCGACGACGGCGCCGGTCACATCGGGTGGCGCGGCGACCACCACGAGGTCGGGCGCCTCGTCGTCCGGCCCGGCGATCGACCCTGCCCCGAGGTCACGGGCCAGGGCCACGGCGGTGGGCGACGGGTCGTGCAGCCGGACGTCCCACCCGGCGCGGGTCAGCGCGATCCCCAGGCTGGAGCCGATCAGGCCCGTCCCGACGATCCGGACGCGCGGGGTCATGTCAGAGACCGGCGGCGGAGTAGAGCTTGCCGACCTCGGCCCTGGTGAGCGGGCGCATCTTGCCGGGCTTGGTGTCACCGAGGTGGATGGGGCCGACCTGGACGCGGACGAGGGACAGCACGGGGTGGCCGACCGCGTCCAGCAGGCGCCGGACGATGTGCTTGCGCCCCTCGTGCAGGATGACCTCGACGAGCGCCTTGCCGGGCTGGGAGTCGACCACCCGGAAGGAGTCGACGGTCGCGGGACCGTCGTCGAGCTCGACGCCGTCGCGCAGCTGCTTGCCCAGCCCGCGCGGGACCGGGCCGCGGATCTGGGCGAGGTAGGTCTTGGCCACGCCGTACCGCGGGTGCTGGAGCCGGTGTGCCAGGTCGCCGTCGTTGGTGAGGATCAGCAGGCCCTCGGTGTCGGCGTCGAGCCGGCCGACGTGGAAGAGCCGGTCGCTGCGGTTCGCGACGTAGTCGCCGATGTTGACCCGGCCCAGGTCGTCGCTCATCGTCGTGACGACACCGAGCGGCTTGTTGAAGGCGAAGTAGACGCGGTCCTCGTCGAGCTGGACGCGCACGCCGTCGACGTGGACCACCTGCGTCGGGCGGATGCGCACCCCGAGCTCGGTGACGATGTTGCCGTCGACCTCCACCCGGCCCTCGCTGATGAGGTTCTCGCAGACCCGTCGCGAGCCGACGCCGGCGGCGGCGAGGAGCTTCTGGAGCCGGACGCCCCCGGGGTCGTGGACGTCGACCGTCGGCTTCGCCGGCTGCCGCTGGGGGGTGCGGGTGGGCTGGCTGCGCTTGGTGGTGCCGCGGCTGCCACGCTCTGGTCGCTGGGGTCGCTTGGGGCCGCGCTCGGCTGGGGGGGTCATCCGCGTCCCTGCTCGGCGATCTCGTCGAGGACGTCGACCTCGGGGAGGTAGGGGGCCAGGGCCGGCAGGTCGTCGAGGCTGGACAGGCCCAGCCGCTGGAGGAAGTAGCCGGTGGTGCCGTAGAGGAGGGCCCCGGCCTCGCCCTCGAGGCCGAGCTCCTCGATGAGCCCGCGGGCCAGCAGGGTGCGCACGACACCGTCGACGTTGACGCCGCGGACCGCGCTCACCCGCGAGCGGGAGATGGGCTGGCGGTAGGCAATCACCGCGAGGGTCTCCAGCGAGGCCTGCGTGAGCTTGGCCTGCTGGCCGTCGAGCAGGAACTTCTCCACGACCGGCGCGTAGTCGGAGCGGCTGTAGACGCGCCACCCACCGGCCACGGAGCGCAGGGTGAAGCCGCGCTGCTGCTCGGCGTACTCCTGCTCCAACGCCTCGAGGTGGCCGCGCACGTCGTCCACCGGCAGCTCGAGGGCGGACGCCAGCGCGACCTCGGTGATCGGCTCGTCGACCACCATGAGGACGGCCTCCAGGGCGCTGCGTGCCCCACCGGGGAAGTCGGCCACGTCGAAGGCGAGCTGCTCCTCGCGCTGCTCCTCCTCGACCGGCTGCGGCTCACTCATCCTGCTGGTCCTCCTCGTCGAACTCGTCGCTGACCTCGATGGCGCCGTCGTCGGTGCCGGTCCACCGTACGGTCAGCTCGCCCAGCGCCTCGACCTGGTCGAAGGCGATGGCCGCCTCCCGGAAGAGCTCGAGCAACGCCAGGAAGCGCGCCACGATGACCAGGGTCGAGTCGGCGTCGGACACCAGCGACCGGAAGGAGCACACCTGCTCGCGGCGCAGCCGGCTGCCGATGATGCCCGCCTGCTCCCGGACGCTCACCTGGGGGGCGTGCAGGTGGTCGAGGCCGACCGTCGGCGGCACCTTGGGCACCATCGCGCGGGCGGCGACCATGGCCAGCTGCTCGGGGGTGATGCCCATGACCAGCTCGGGCAGCAGCCTGGCGAACTGTGGCTCGAGACCGGCCTGGCGTGGGGTCATCCGGCCGGCAGTGGCCATCCGCTCGGCGAAGGTGTGCGCGATGTCCTTGAAGGCGCGGTACTGCAGGAGCCGGGCGAACAGCAGGTCGCGGGCCTCGATGAGGGCGAGGTCCTCCTCGTCCTGCGGACCCGTCTGCGGCAGGAGGCGGGACGACTTGATGTCGAGCAGCGTCGCGGCGATGAGCAGGAACTCCGACGCCTGGCCGAGGTCCCACTCGGTGTCGGCCGACTGCGCCGCCTTGATGTGGGCGATGAACTCGTCGGTGACCTTCGCCAGGGCGATCTCGGTGATGTCGAGC
>JAICSZ010000119.1 GCA_025936615.1 Pedococcus sp.
GCATGGTGGCCAGGTCGACGACGCAGGGCACGCCGGTGAAGTCCTGCATGATCACTCGAGCGGGGGTGAACTGGATCTCCTTGCTCGGATCGGCGTCGGCGTCCCAGCCGGCGAGGGCCAGGATGTCCTCGCGGGTGATGTTGGCGCCGTCCTCGGTGCGCAGCAGGTTCTCCAGCAGCACCTTGAGGCTGTAGGGCAGCGAGTCGACCGCGCCCTCCGGGAGCCCCTCACCCGTCACGGCGCTGAGCCGGTAGATCTCGTAGGACGCGCCGTCCACGTCCAGGCTGCCCTTGGCACCAAAGCTGTCGACACTCGACATCTGCCGTCTCCTCATGAGTCAGTCGGGGTTTCGTCCACCAGTGACCTGCGGCTCGCGGGTCCATCTTGCCCACGTCGTCGTACCCACCGACAGCCGGCCCATCTCGCTGGGCCACCCCAAGGTATCTTGATGTCAAGATACATCACCGGGTGTGAGGATGGCGACGCACTCCACGTGGTGGGTCATCGGGAACAGGTCGAATGCCCGCAGCGACGCCAGGCGGTACCCGTGCTCGGCGAAGAGCGCCACGTCCCTGGCCAGGGCGGCCGGGTCGCACGCGACGTACGCGACCGCGCGGGGCGAGCGCGCGGCGACCGCCGCCACCACCTCGCGCCTGGCGCCGGTGCGCGGCGGGTCGAGGACCACGACGTCGGCGCGGGCCGCGACCGTTCCCGGGTCGCGCATCGCCCGGTCGACCCGCGCGTGGAGGACGGCCGCCTGCGGGAGGTCGGCCAGGTTCGCCACGGCGTCCTTGACGGCCTCCTCGTCGGCCTCCACCGCGACCACCTGGCCGGTCCGGCCGACCCGGGCGCCGAGTGCCGCCGAGAACAGCCCGACGCCGGCGTAGAGGTCGAGCGCGTGCTCGCCGCGCCGTGGCGCCAGACCCTCCAGCACCGCCTCGACCAGCGCGTCCGCCGCTCCCGGGTGCACCTGCCAGAACCCCGACCCGGTCACCTGCCAGCGTCGGGCGGCCGCCTCCTCGGTGAGCCCCAGCGGGCCGTCCGCGAAGCTGCTCCCGTCACGGGTGGTCACCAGCCGGAGCCGCTCGCCGGTCGAGGTGACGACCGACTCGACCGACGACGCGTCCGGCCACGCGCTGCGCGCCACGTCCGGGAGCCCGGGGTGGGCGATCAGGCAGCTGTCCACCGGCACCACCTCGTGGGACCGGTGCCTGCGCAGCCCCGGCGTGCCGTCCGCCGCGACCGCCCACTGCACCCGGGTCCGCCAGCCGAGGCCGCCATCGTCGCCCGGGACCGCCGCGACCTCGACGTCCACCGCGAGCCCGGCCAGGCGCTGGAGCTGCTCGGCGACGACGCTCGCCTTGAGGGTCCGCTGCGCCGGCACCGCGACGTGCTGGAAGTCGCAGCCGCCACACCGGCCCGGTCGCGCGTAGGGACAGGGCGGCTGCACCCGGTCGGTGGCGGCCTCGAGGACCTCGACCGCGTCGGCGCGCAGGAACCGGTCGCCCTCGTGCCCCTCGGTGACCTCCGCGACGACGAGCTCGCCGGGCAAGGCGTGCCGGACGAAGACCACCACGCCGTCGTGGCGGGCCACCACGAAGCCGCCGTGCGCGATCTTGCCGGCCCGAACGACGTACCGCTCCCCGACGAGGCTGCGCGCCCGGGTCCCGCGCTGCCGGGCGCCGGGTGGACGCCTCCGCGTCAACGGATGTCCCCGCTGCGGTTCTTCTTGGTCTCGCTCAGCACCCGGCCCCGGCGTACGTCCCCGGCCCGGACCTGGTTGACCGCACGCTCGGCCCGCTCCTTGGCGACCGCGGAGGAGCGCAGCTGGTAGGGCACGGAGGTGACCATCACCCCACCGGTGAACAGCAGCCGGCCCTTGAGCCGCAGGGCGGTCTGGTTGTGCAGCACCTGCTCCCACCAGTGGCCCACGACGTACTCCGGGATGTAGACCGCGACCACGCCCCGCGGGTTGGCGTCGCGGATGCTGCGGACGTACTCGACGATCGGCCGGATGATCTCCCGGTAGGGCGAGTACAGCACCTTGAGCGGTACGTCGATCCGCCGCTCGTCCCAGTCCTCGAGGATGCGCGCCGTGGACGCGGAGTCGGCGTCGACGAGCACCGCCTCCAGCACGTTGGGACGGGACGCCTTGGCGTAGGCCAGCGCCCGCATCGTCGGCTTGTGCACCTTGGACACCAGGACGATGGCGTGCACCCGGGTCGGCAGCACCTGGTCGTCGGCCTCGACCGTCAGCTCGCGGCCGACGTTGTCGTAGTGCCTGCGGATGCTCTTCATCAGCATGAAGAAGGTGCCCATCGCCAGGATCGCGATCCACGCGCCGGCCAGGAACTTGGTGAGCAGCACCACCACGAACACCACGGCGGTCATCGCCAGCCCGAAGGTGTTGATCGCGCGGGAGCGGAACATCCGCCGGCGTGCCGAGTGGTCGGTCTCGGTCTTCAGCAGCCGGGTCCAGTGCCGGATCATCCCGAGCTGGCTGAGGTTGAACGAGACGAACACGCCCACGATGTAGAGCTGGATCAGCCGGGTCACCTCGGCGTCGAACGCGATGATCAGCGCCACCGCCATGAAGGCCAGGATCAGGATGCCGTTGCTGTAGGCGAGCCGGTCGCCCCGCGAGGCGAGCTGGCGCGGCAGGAAGCCGTCCCTGGCCAGGATGGAGGCGAGCACCGGGAAGCCGTTGAACGCCGTGTTCGCGGCCAGCACCAAGATGATGCCGGTCATGGCGATCACGAAGTAGAAGCCCGGGGTGAAGTCGTTGAACACCGCCCGGGCGATCTGGGCGATGACGGTGTGCTGGTCGTAGTCCTTCGGCAGCGGGCTGCCGTCGGCCCGCGTGAGCCGGTTCAGGTCGGTCTTGTCGACGAACTTCAGGTGCATCGTGCGCGCCAGGAAGATGATGCTCAGCAGCATGGTGACCGCGATCGTGCCGAGGAGAAGCAGCGTCGTGGCGGCGTTGCGGCTCTTCGGCTTGCGGAAGGCCGGCACCCCGTTCGAGATGGCCTCGACGCCGGTCAGCGCCGCACAGCCGGAGGAGAAGGCGCGGGCGAGCAGGAAGATGAGCGCGATCGACGTGATGTGGCCTTCGTAGCCGGGGGCCTTGGCCAGGTGGAACTGCGCGCTCTCCACGTCCGGCAGGTTGCCGGTGGCGGACCGGGCGGCGCCCCAGATGCCCATCCCGATCACGCCGACCATGAACCCGTAGGTGGGGATCGCGAAGAACGTCCCGGACTCGCGCACGCCGCGCAGGTTGAGCGCCGCCAGCACCAGCACCAGGATCGCCGCCCAGAACGCCTCGTGCCCCGAGACGAATGCCAGCGCCGAGGCGGCGTTCTGCACGCCGGAGGAGATCGACACCGCGACGGTGAGCACGTAGTCGACCAGCAGCGCGCTGGCCACCGTGACGCCGGCGGTCGGTCCCAGGTTGACGGTCGCGACCTCGTAGTCACCGCCGCCGCTCGGGTAGGCGTGGACGTTCTGCCGGTACGACGCGACCACGGTGAGCATCACGACCGCGACCAGGATGGCGATCTTCCACGACCACGCGTACGCCGCCACCCCCGCGACCGAGAGCATGATGAACACCTCGTCGGGGGCGTAGGCCACCGAGGAGAGGGCGTCGCTGGCGAAGACCGGCAGCGCGATGCGCTTGGGCAGCAGCGTCTCGCCGAGCTGCGTGCTTCGCAGCTTCCGACCGAGGACCACCCGCTTGAACACGTCGCCTACGCCCACGAGGGGCAAGGCTAGACCCAGCGCCTGCGGGTTCGTCGCGGATGGCGGTCGACGGTGCACGGTCGTAGTACCGTCTCTCCCGTGCATGTCGTCATCATGGGCTGCGGCCGGGTCGGCTCGACGCTGGCGAAGTCCCTGGAGGACCGCAGCCACGACGTCTCCGTGATCGACAGCAACCCGGACGCGTTCCGCCGGCTGGGCCCGTCGTTCGACGGGGCCAAGGTGACCGGCATCGGCTTCGACCAGACCGTCCTCGAGCGCGCGGGCATCGAGAAGGCCGACGCGTTCGCGGCGGTGTCGAGCGGCGACAACTCGAACATCATCGCGGCCCGCGTCGCCCGCGAGACCTTCGGGATCCAGCAGGTGGTGGCGCGGATCTACGACCCGGGACGTGCCGAGGTCTACCAGCGGCTCGGCATCACCACGGTGGCCACCGTGAAGTGGACCGCCGACCAGATCCTGCGCAGGCTGCTCCCCGCCGGCGCCGAGCCCGACTTCCGGGACCCGTCCGGCACGATCCGCGTGGACCACGTGCCCATCACCGAGGCGTGGGTGGGCCACCGGACCGTGCAGTTCCAGGAGCAGTCCGGCAGCCGCATCGCCTGGATCGACCGGCTCGGGGAGGGCATGCTGCCCGACCGGGACAGCGTCATGCAGGAGGGCGACCTGCTGCACCTGGTGATGCGCGAGCAGAACGCGGACCGGGTCTACGACGTGTTCAACCGGGGACCGGAGGCGGACTGATGCGTGTCGCCATCGCAGGCGCGGGTGCCGTGGGCCGCTCGGTCGCCCGCGAGCTGATCGGCAACGGCCACCGGGTGCTGCTCATCGACCGGGACCCCGCGGCCGTCAAGCCCGAGCGGGTGCCGGACGCCGAGTGGCTGCTCGCGGACTCCTGCGAGCTGTCCTCGCTCGAGGAGGCGAAGCTCGAGTCGTGCGACGTGGTGATCGCGGCGACCGGTGACGACAAGGTCAACCTGGTCACCTCGCTGCTGGCCAAGACGGAGTTCGCGGTGCCGCGCACGGTGGCCCGGGTCAACCACCCCAACAACGAGTGGCTGTTCACCGAGGCCTGGGGCGTCGACGTGAACGTCTCCACCCCACGCATCATGTCGGCACTCGTGGAGGAGGCGGTCACCGTCGGGGACATCGTGCGCCTGTTCACCTTCCGCCAGGGCAACGCCAACCTCGTCGAGATCACGCTGCCCGAGGACTCGCCGTACGTCGGGAAGCCCGTCGGGCTGATCCCGTGGCCCGAGAACTCCTCCCTGGTGACCATCCTGCGCGACGGCCAGGTCTACACGCCGGCCGAGGAGCAGCCCATCGAGCAGGGCGACGAGCTGCTGTTCGTGAGCTCACCCGAGGCCGAGGCCGTCCTCCAGGAGCTGCTCGCCCCCGCCACCGGCGAGTGACCCTCCCCCAGCTCGGCCCCGCCCCAAGGTCCCCCCTGTGCAAACCTCCCCGACATCGGTAGGTCGAGCGTGACCTAGAGGTCACTCTTCGACACCGATGTCGGGGAGGTTTCCACAGGTGGCGTCGTCACCGGAGTGGGCGCGGTGGCGGGGGTGGCGTTGCGGGCCAGCAGCCAGGCCATCCCGGCCAGCCCGAGGATCTGCAGCGGCCAGCCCATGGCGATCTTGGTGACCCCCAGGGCGGCCACCAACGGACCCGCGTCGTCGGCCGCCCTGCCGGCCAGGTAGATCGGCGCCTGCACCGCGACCCGCACCACGCAGGGCGCGGCGAGCATCCAGGTGAGGTTGCGGCACAGCCGGACCACCTGCGGGTCGCGATGCCACTCGGTGGGGTCCCCGGCCACGCTGCCGACCATGAAGCCCACGACCGGCCAGCGCACCAGGTTGCTGAGCGCCATCAGCACGGCGTACCCGCCGTTGTAGACCAGGCCGGGCAGGAAGTAGGCCAACGCCTGCTCGTTCGCGTCGCCGCCGCCGCGGGCCGAGCGCCAGGCGAAGAACGCGCCGATGCCGATGCCGACCAGGCTGTTGAGCACGAACTGCACGCTCGAGCGCTGCGCCGCCCGGACCGCGAGCAGCACGAGCGCGGTCGCGACGCTGACCAGGACGGCGACCCGCAGGTCCTTGCCGGCCAGGAACACCAGCGTGAAGGCGAGCGTGGGTACGGCGGCCTCGAGCATCCCGCGCCGACCGCCGAGCGCCTTCGCCAGCTGGGCCCGCACGACCTCCTCGACCGTGCCGGCACCCACGGGCCTTCCGGGGCCGGGGCCCGGCGCGCTGTCTCGCACGTGGGCTACTTCAGCTCGTAGCGGGGGTTGAACATCACCCGCATCTTGTTCTGCACGCCCACCCGACCGACCACCTTGATGGCGCGTCCGGGCTCGATGCCCGCGATCCGGCGGCGCCCCAGCCAGACCAGGGTGATCAGCGCCGAGCCGTCGTAGAGCTCGGCCTCGAGCGCGGGCACACCGCCGCGCGGACGCAGCGTCACCGTGCGCAGACTGCCGCGCAGCTCGACGCGCTGGCGGTCGTCGGCGTCCGCGATCGGGCAGCATCCCGCCTTGACCGCGTCCTCCTTGAGCTCGCGCGCCTCCATGTCCGCGCTGCTCGCCCACTTGCTGAGGCTCTTGCGCAACCGACCCTTGACCTCTGACATGTCTCCAGGGTAACCGCGTTCCCTCAGTCCGGGAGCCGACCCGGAGGCTGCGCGTTCGGCGGCATGGTGAGCGGCAGCGGGTCGCCGGGCGGGACCGGTGTCCCGCCGCGCACCACCACGACATCGCGCAGCGCCGACTCGATGTCACCGTCCTCGAGGTACTGCACCGCCGGGCGCCCGAACAGTGTCGCGCGCAGCAGCCACCGGGGGCCCGGGATGCCGACCACCTTCGAGATCTGCTGCGCGTGCTGCCCGTCGGGGAGCTCCACGACGAGCGCGACCTCGAGCTCGGTGCCGTAGGTCCCCTGCCGCTCCGTGGCGGTGCCGCCCAGCTGCGCGACCTCGGCGGTCAGCGTGCGGCGCACGTCGTCCCACACGTCGCCGTTGCGGGGCGCCGCGAAGGCCCTCAGCTCGGCGGCGCCCTCCTCGCCGGCCAGCACCACCGCCGCGACCAGCCCGCTCGCCTCGTCGACCTGGAGCTGCACCTCGAGCCCCTCGTGCGGCGTCACCAGCAGGCTGCCGAGGTCCAGCCGGGTCTGGTCGTCCTCGGCGATCGTCACC
>JAICSZ010000304.1 GCA_025936615.1 Pedococcus sp.
CACCCCCATCGGCTCGGTGCGGGAGGCGCGGTAGAACGCCGTCGAGACGTCGGCCCGCCAGTCGATGACGATCGGGTCGCCCCCGGCGTCGGCGACGTGGCGGCGACCGATGTACCAGCGCTCCTCGGCGGCACCGGCTCGTCGGTCGATCCGCCCGAAGAACAGCGCGGCGCTCGGGTCGTCCAGCAGCGACTGCGCCCGGCGGTACAGGGTCGCGGCGAGGAACTCGCTGGAGACCGCGTCACCCCCGTGCGCCTCCAGGGACAGGGTCTGCTCGCGCATCCGGGCCAGCTCGCGGCGGGCGGTGGCGAGGTGGTCGCGCTCACGCTGGAGCTCGGGGTCGACGGTGGTGGGCGGGGCGGACGGGGCGGGCGGGCGCACGACGGCACGGCCTCTCACGGCGAGGGTGTGGATGGGGGGCCGCACAGCATAGCGGCAACCGTGCGACGAGGGGGCGGCCCACGATGGGCCGCCCCCTCGGGCGAGGTCTACCGGGAGGGTGGCCTCAGCGTGCGTTCTGCTTGCTGGTCAGGGTCACCCCGACGTCCTTGCGGCTGCCGTCCCGCACCACGGTGAGGCTGATGTGGTCGCCCACACTGCGCTCGTGCACCTGGGCGACCAGGGACAGGGAGCCGTTGATCGGCTCGCCGTCCACGGCGATCACCGCGTCGCCCTTCTTCAGCCCGGCATGGTCGGCGGGGCTGCCCTGCACGACCTCGGCGATGAGCGCCGCGGCCCGCTCGGCCGAGCCGTCCTTGACCGTGGTGTCGCGCAGGCTCACGCCGAGGAACGCGTGCTCGGCGGTGCCGTCCTTGATCAGCTGGCTGCTGATCGAGCGGACCTCGGCGACCGGGATGGCGAAGCCGATGCCGATGCTGCCGCTCTGGCTGCCGCCACCGAGCTGGGACTGGCCGAGGGTGGCGATGGAGGAGTTGATGCCGACGAGCTGGCCGGAGGCGTTGACCAGCGCGCCCCCGCTGTTGCCCGGGTTGATCGCCGCGCTGGTCTGCACGGCGTTGGTGACGACCGGCTCGCCCTGCGAGGAGAGGGGGCCGCCCGACTGGGACTCCTGCTGGGTGGTCACGGGACGGTCGAGGGCGCTGACGATGCCGGTGGTGACGGTGCCGGCGAGCCCCAGGGGGTTGCCGACGGCCATGACCGGGTCGCCGACCTTGAGGTCCTTGTCCTTGGCGAACGCGATCGGGGTCAGGCCCGAGGGCGGGTTGTCCAGGCTGATGACGGCCAGGTCGGTCGACGGGTCGGTGCCGACCACGCTGGCCCGGAAGGTGCGGTTGTCACCGAGGGTGACCGTCACGCGGGCGCCCTGCTTGGCCGCGGCCACGACGTGGTTGTTCGTCACGATGTGGCCCTTGTCGTCGATGATCACCCCGGAGCCCTGGTCCCCGGACTGGCCGTCGGTGACGGTGATCGCCACGACGCTGGGCGTCACCGCCGCTGCGGTCGCGGTCCAGTTGGGCTTGGAGGGGTCGGCCAGCGCCACCGGGGCGGCGTTCCCGCTCTGGCTCGTCGAGGTCGCCGCCGCCGGCTGGCCCTGGTCGGCGTGCAGGAGGCCGTAGGTCGAGCCGCTCGCGAGCGCCGCGGCGAGCACGGCGACGACCGGCAGCTCGATCCAGCGGCTGCGCCCGGACCGGTCGGACCTGCCCCTCGTGGCGGTCGTGGCGCCGGCGGTGGTCGGCTGGCCCGGGTACTGGGCGCCGGGCCACTGGTGCTGGGCCGCGGGAGGGCCGTACCACTGGGGCTGGGTGGGGTCCTGGGGTCGCGGCGTGCCGCCCTGGTAAGGCTGCTGTGGGCCGGGCTGCTGCCAGGGCGACGGCGGGTTGCCCCGCTGGTGCTCGGGGCCCTGGTCGGGCTCGTGCCGGGGGTCGTGGCCGGGGGGCTGCGTCATGGCCGGGTCTCCTTCGTCCGTGGTGTCTGCCAGTACCTTCGCCTACCGGCGTCAAGGGTTGCTGTGTGGCTCCTGTGAGGTTGCTGGAGGCAGCTCCACGACGAAGGTGGCCCCTCCGCCGGGTGTCGGGGCGAGCCCCACCTTGCCGCGGTGGCTGATGACGATGGCCGCCACGATGGCCAGGCCGAGGCCGTTGCCGCCCCCGTGGCCGCGGGCGCGGGAGGGGTCGGCACGGTAGAACCGCTCGAACACCTTCGGTGCCTCGGCGGGGTCGATGCCCTGGCCGTGGTCGCGGACCTCGAGCACCGCGCGTTCCGGCTCGGTGTCGCCACCCCGGGTGCCGACGGCGATCTCGATCGGGCTGCCCTGGGGGGTGTGGTTGACCGCGTTGGCCACGAGGTTGGTCAGCACCTGGCGCAGGCGCGCCTCGTCGCCGTCGACGACGACCGGCCCGAGTTCACCGTCGAGCCCGAGCAGGCGGATCCGGCGGCCCGGCGCGAGGGCCGCCGCGTCCTGGGTCGCGTCGCCGGCGAGGACCGTCAGGTCGACCGGCGCGTACTGGGAGGGGCGGTGGCTGTCCAGCCGGGTGAGCAGCAGGAGGTCCTCGACGAGGCCGCCCATGCGCGTTGCCTCGTCCTCGATGCGCCGCATGGCGCCGGCCACGTCCTCGGGCTCGCGCACGGCACCCTGCCGGAACAGCTCGGCATACCCCCGGACGGTGGCGAGCGGCGTGCGCAGCTCGTGCGAGGCGTCGGCCACGAACTGGCGCATCCGCTGCTCGGACGCCTCGCGCACCGCGAACGACTGCTCGATCTGGGCGAGCATGACGTTCAGCGAGGTGGCCAGGCTCGACACCTCGTCGCGGGTCGCCGTGGGCGGGATCCGCCGGGTGAGGTCGCCCGCCGCGATGGCCGCCGCCGTGTCCTCGATCTGGGTGAGCGGCCGGAAGGCGCGCCGCACCGCGAACCACCCGAGCACCGCGCCCGCGACGGTCATGGCGAGCCCGAGCAGCACCGTGTAGAACCGCAGCTGGTGGACGGTGCGCTCGACACCGCTCAGGGAGACGGCGACCGCGAAGGTGGCGCTGCCGCCGTGCGTGGAGCCCGCGACCACCCGCCAGTCCTGCTCGCCCTGCTGGGAGCCGACCGTGAACGGGTCGCCGCTGCGCACCCGCGGGTCGCTGATCGACAGCTGGGGGATGTCGGGGTGCACCGTCTGGTTCGGCGCGTTGACCAGGTCGTGGGGCGCGCCGCCGTTCGTCGGCATGATCCGCACCACGTAGATGTTGGGCGCCACGAAGCCCTTGATCTCACTGGGGTGGTCGGTCAGCTGGTCGAGCGCGGCCTGGGCGACGGGGACCGCCGCCTGCTGCAGGTCACGGTCCGTGCGGTCGAGCAGGTAGTTGTTCAGCAGCGCGCTCGTCGCGAGGGTCGTCACGGTGAGCGCGGCGAGCAGGAGGAGCACGACGATGGCCACGAGCCGCAGCCGCAGGGGCAGCTCGTGCAGGCGGCGTCGCAGCCGTTCGGAGGAACGGGAGGCGTATGACGACCGCGTGCGCCGCGCCCCGCCCGGCCGTCGCGCGGCGAGCCGGTTGATCATCCCGGGCCGGTGCTCACGCAGGCTCCGGCGGCCGGCGCAGGACGTAGCCCACGCCGCGCCGGGTGTGGATCAGCGGGGGTGCGTCCTTGTCGATCTTGCGCCGCAGGTAGGAGATGTAGGACTCGACGATGCCGGACTCGCCCCGGAAGTCGTAGTCCCACACGTGGTCCAGGATCTGCGTCTTGGACAGGACCCGGTTCGGGTTGAGCATGAGGTAGCGCAGCAGCTTGAACTCGGTCGGCGACACGTCGATGAGGCGTCCGCCGCGGCGGACCTCGTGCGTGTCGTCGTCGAGCTCGAGGTCGCCGAAGCGCAGC
>JAICSZ010000488.1 GCA_025936615.1 Pedococcus sp.
CATCAAGGGGGCGGGGCTCGGCAAGGACGTGCTGCTGCTCACCGACGGGCGCTTCTCCGGAGGCACCACCGGGCTGTGCGTCGGGCACGTCGCGCCGGAGGCCGTCGACGAGGGCCCCATCGCCTACGTGCAGGACGGCGACCGGATCCGGCTCGACGTGGCGTCGGGGACCCTCGACCTCCTCGTCGAGGAGGACGAGCTCTCGGCCCGTCGGGAGGCGGGCGTCACCCACCCCGAGCCGAAGTACACGCGAGGTGTGCTGGCCAAGTACCGCAAGCTCGTCGGCAGTGCCAGCGGCGGGGCCGTCTGCGGCTGACGAGAGGCGGCCTGTGCTCAAGTTCTCCTGGACTCGCCCCGGGGGGCGCGGTGGTAGCCCACGACCTCATGGGCGACCTCGGCGAGCTTGATGTTGAGGTCCTGGGACGTCTTGCGCAACAGCTCCAGGGCCGCGTCGTCGTCGACCTTGTGCAACGCCATCAGCAGCCCGACCGCCTTGCCGATCTCACGGTTGCTGTCCAGTGCGAGGCGCAGGTTCCTCGCCTCCTGCCGCTCGTTCGCGGCCATGATGGCCACCGCCGCGAAGGCCGTGAAGACCGCCGCCTGGTCGGCCGCAGGCGCTGACAGCGCCCCCGGGGTGTCGGAGAAGAAGTTGAGCGCGCCCACCTTGCGGCCGTCCACGACGAGCCGGAACCCGGCCATTCCGCGGACGGGTGTGTTCTCCAAGGTCCAGACGGCGAGCGGCGGCCACGTGGCCTGCGCCGTCAGGTCGGCGTCGACCTGCGCCGCATCGCTGACGATGGCGTCCAGGCAGGGCCCGGCGCCCAGGCGCCGCTCGGCCTCGTCGATGGCCCGGGCGACGTCGTCGCTCCACGCCAGGGTCTCGAACCGCTCGCCCCGGCGTGCCATGAGGCTCACGTGGTCGCACCCCGTCACCACCTTGGGCGCCGCCGAGCAGATGGCCGACAGGGTGTCCTCGAAGCTGTCGGAGGCGTAGACGACCGCGGCGAGGTTCGTGAACGCCTCGTGGGTGGCCGGGTCGCGCTGCTCGGGGGTGAGCTCCACGGCGATGACCTCCGGTCTCGGCAGGGAAAGGGGCTGGCTGTGGCGCTCACTGTTGAACGGCTCCGGGAGCAGCGTAAGCCACGACTCCCACATGCCGGGTGCCCACCAAGGACACCGGGTGAGGGGTGCCGTCGGCGCCACGGCCCCGCAGCGGGGTGTGAGTGAGACGACGGTCCGGATGGTGGGACCGGCCGTCTCGCACGTTGACACCCGTCCGGCTCGGCGGGAGAGTGCAGGTGTGGCACGGACTCTCGTACTTCCCTAGCGCGCAGGCCCTCACGCCAGAGAGCCCGCGCGCTGCCCTCCGTCGTTCTCGCAAGAGAGCTGGGGGGCATCTTTTTTTGAAGCAGCAACCGTGTCGAGCAACAGCCTGAAGCAGGGCCCCACCTGCTGACGACCGAGTGAAGAACGAGCATGAAAGCGGTGGAGACGTGAGCGAGGCCCGAACCGCGCCGACCCCGAGTCCGGCGCAGGTGGCACAGCAGGCCAGGGCCAAGTCCCCGGTCACGGTGACCGGCGCGCAGAGCCTGGTGCTCTCGCTGGAGGCGATGGAGGTCGACACCGTCTTCGGCATCCCCGGCGGTGCGATCCTCCCGGCCTACGACCCGCTGCTCGACTCCACCAAGGTCCGCCACATCCTGGTGCGCCACGAGCAGGGTGCCGGCCACGCGGCCGAGGGCTACGCGAGCGCCACCGGCAAGGTCGGCGTGTGCATGGCGACCTCGGGCCCCGGTGCGACGAACCTCGTGACCCCCATCGCGGACGCCTACATGGACTCGGTGCCGATGG
>JAICSZ010000455.1 GCA_025936615.1 Pedococcus sp.
GAGCCGCTCGGCGAGCTCGATCGCCCGCGGGTGGGCGTAGGACCACAGCGGGAAGAAGGCGAGCTCCTTGGCCTGGCGGGCGGCGGTGTCGGCGAGCTCGGCGCGGCCGTGCCCGACCTGGACCACGAACAGCCCCGAGAGTCCGTCGATGTACTCGTTGCCCCGGTCGTCCCAGATCTTGTGGCCCTCACCGCGCACGATGATCGGCCACGACCCGCCGGTGCCGCCGGCGTCCTTCGGCTCGAACACCGAGTGCCGGGTGAAGTGCCCCCACAGGTGGTCGCGGGCCGCCTCCGACAGCAGCGTCCCCTTGGGGGTGTGGCTGTCGCTGGAAGGCTCGTGGATCGCGGACGGTTCGGTCGTCATCTCGTACCCCAGTTGTAGTGTTGCTTGTTCAGTTTCAGGTAGACGAAGGTCTCGGTGGTCTGCACGCCGGGCAGGGTGCGGATCTGGTGGGTCA
Organism: Pedococcus sp.; assembly: GCA_025936615.1. Next base: position 461 of record JAICSZ010000455.1, read on the forward strand.
GCAGCTCGAGGAGCTGCTCGTCGTCCTCGCAGACGACCTCGGCCAGCAGGTCGAAGGAGCCCGCGGTGGTGACCACGTAGGACACCTCGGACATGCCGCTGAGCTTGTCGGCCACCGAGGTCAGGTCTCCGTCGACGCGGATGCCGATCATCGCCTGCCGGCGGAAGCCCACCTGGAGCGGGTCGGTCACGGCGACGATCTGCATGACCTCCTGGTCGAGCAGCCGCTGCACGCGCTGGCGCACGGCCGCCTCGGACAGGCCGACGCGCTTGGCGATCGTGGCGTAGGACTGTCGGCCGTCCTCCTGGAGCTGCTCGATGATCGCCTTCGACACGTCGTCGAGGCGCACATCGGCACCGGAGGATGGAAGCCTGCTCATGCTCGCCATCGTGGCGCCACAATCCGCTTTGCGCAAGTCTCACGTCGACGGAATCCGTGGCCAACTCGGGGAAATGGCAATGGATTCAGTAACAAATTCTGGTTGACCTGTTGATATCCATCGTGGGATGGCTAGAGTGCCTGACACCGGATTCCGCAGCGAGACCAACCCTGGAGAGGCTCCGTGACCGCCACCGCCCAGACCACGCAGACGACCCCGCGCACCTTGCGCAACTTCATCGACGGCCAGTACGTCGAGGGGTCGGGCGCCACGTCCGACATCGTCAGCCCGGTCACCGGGCAGGTGGTCGCCAAGGCCCCCGTGTCGTCCGCCGAGGACGTCGACGCCGCCTACCGCGCCGCCGCCAAGGCGTTCGAGGAGTGGGGCCAGACCACGCCCAGCGAGCGGCAGCAGGCGTTGCTCAAGTTCGCCGACGCGATCGAGGCACGGGCCGATGAGTTCGTGCGGCTCGAGGCCGAGAACACCGGCAAGCCGTGGGCGCTGACGGCCTCCGAAGAGGTGCCGCCCATGGTCGACCAGCTGCGCTTCTTCGCCGGCGCCGCGCGGGTCCTCGAGGGCCGGGCGGCAGGGGAGTACCTCAAGGGCCACACCAGCTGGGTCCGGCGCGAGCCGATCGGCGTCGTCGGCCAGGTCACTCCCTGGAACTACCCGATGATGATGGCCGCCTGGAAGATCGGGCCGGCCCTGGCGGCGGGCAACACCGTCGTCCTCAAGCCCTCCGACACCACGCCCGAGACCACGCTGCTCATGGCCGAGATCGCCTCGGAGTTCATGCCGGCCGGCGTCTTCAACGTCGTCACCGGTGACCGTGACACCGGTCGCGCCCTGGTTGAGCACAAGACCCCCGCGCTCGTCGCGATCACCGGGTCGGTTCGCGCCGGCATGCAGGTGGCAGAGAGCGCCAGCCACGACCTCAAGCGGGTCCACCTCGAGCTCGGGGGAAAGGCGCCGGTCATCGTCTTCGACGACGCCGACATCGAGGCGGCCGTGGAGGGCATCGCCGTGGCCGGGTACTTCAACGCCGGCCAGGACTGCACCGCCGCCACCAGGGTGCTCGCCTCTCCGCGGATCCACGACGACTTCGTCTCCGCGCTGGGTGAGTATGCAAAGTCCTCGGCGAAGGTCGGCCTCCCCGACGACGAGGACGCCCTCTTCGGACCGGTGAACAACCGCAACCAGCTCGACCGGGTCCAGGGCTTCCTCGACCGCCTACCCAACCACGCGAGCGTCGCGGCAGGCGGTCACCGCCGCACCGACCTGGGAGACGGGTACTTCCTCGAGCCGACCGTGCTGTCCGGCCTGCGGCAGGACGACGAGGCGATCCAGGACGAGATCTTCGGCCCGGTCATCACGGTCCAGCAGTTCACCGACGAGCAGGAGGCGATCCGCTGGGCCAACGGCGTCGACTAC
>JAICSZ010000078.1 GCA_025936615.1 Pedococcus sp.
CTAGAGTTTCGTTCGCTCCGCACGGGGCAGCCACGGGCTGTGGCGCAGCTTGGTAGCGCACTTGACTGGGGGTCAAGGGGTCGCAGGTTCAAATCCTGTCAGCCCGACGTTCCGGGCCCCGACCTGTTCACGCAGGTCAGGGCCCGTTCTCAGGTCCGTCACGGTCCTCGCGGACCGCGCACAGGAGACGGCTCTAGGATCTTCGGCGCTGCGACCCTTTCGGTTGTGGCGCGCACCGTCGACAATGGCCTCGACGGTCACCCCGCCGTCAGCACGAGAGCGGTCTTCACCACGAACTGAGGAGCGTGACACTGTGCCGAAGGAGCTGGACAGGACCTGGCAGCTGTTGGACGACTTCGCAGACGCCGCGCGCGTCCTGCAGACCTTCAGCAGCTCGGCGGACGTGGCGGAGACGGTGTGCGAGCTGGCCCTGAAGATCGTCGGGGGTGACCACGCGTCGATCACCAGTGTCCGGGCCGGCGAGTTCACCACGGTCGCGGCGACGAGCGACGTCCCTGAGCGCGCGGACAAGATCCAGTACAGGGCCGGCAGCGGCCCGTGCCTGGACGCCATCCGGGAGAACGACACGATTCGGGTCGACGACCTCGCAACGGATGCCCGCTGGCCACAGTTCGGGATGGCTGCCTGCTCCGAGCTGGGGATGCACAGCATGCTCGCCCAGGTCCTGTCGGCCGAGGACCAGGGGCTCACGGCCGTCAACATCTACGCCGCCCGACCGGATGCCTTCAACGCCCAGAGCGAGACCGTCATCGCCATCTTCGGCTCGGCGGCCGTCGCCGCGCTGAGTGCCGCACGACACCAGGAGAAGGCCGAGCACCTCGAACGTGCCCTGCACACCAGCCGCCGGATCGGCGTGGCACTGGGCATCCTCATGGTGACTCGCCAGCTGGACCTCGACGAAGCCTGGGAGCTGCTGGCCAACGCCAGCCAGGATTCCAACACCAAGGTGTCCGAGCTGGCCGACCAGGTCGTGAACACCGGCTCCCTGGACATCCCTCGGGACGCCCACGCCCCTACTGCGTGAGCCGGCACACGGCCACGGTGGATGATGGGCGCCATGCCCGGTTGCTGCGACCCACGTCGCTACGAGGACGTCTTCGGCGACGGCTTCGCCCGGAAGGTGGCCAAGAAATACCGCCGCAAGGGTCTGGGCCGCACCGAGCGGCGGATGCTGAGCTTCCTCGAGCAGCAGGGCATCGAGGGCGCCACGGTGCTCGAGATCGGTGGTGGGCTGGGTGAGATGCAGGTCGAGCTGCTGCGCCGAGGTGCCGCCCACGCCACCAACCTCGAGCTCGCCCGCACCTACGAGTCCCAGGCCGGGCAGCTCCTCGAGGAGCACGGCCTCACCGGCAAGGTGACCCGTCGTCTCGGCATCGACATCGCCCAGGATGGCGAGCAGGTCGAACCGGCCGACATCGTCGTGCTGCACCGGGTGGTGTGCTGCTACCCCGACTACGAGCGGCTGCTGGCCGCAGCCGGCGGGCACGCGAACCGCCTCCTGGTGTTCAGCCACCCGCCGCGCAACGCGGCGAGCCGGGCGTTCATCGCGGCCGGAAACCTGTTGCTGCGGTTGAGCGGGCGCGACTTCCGCGCCTTCATCCACCCGCCCCGCGACATGGCGGACACGGTCGCGAGGGCCGGGCTCGCGCCGGCCTACCACCACCGGGGACTGGTGTGGCAGGTGGCTGGGTTCACGCGTGCGCTCGGGGCTGGCTAGACGGCTGCTGCGATCCGGTCCACGGCCTCGCGCAGGATCTCCGGTGACGTCCCGAAGTTGAGCCGCGCGCGCCCCTGGCCGCCCGCACCGAAGGCAGGCCCGTGGTGCAGCGCAACCCGGGCCTGCTCCACCAGCGCCTCGGCCGGGTCCGGCCCGAGCCCGAGCGGGGAGAAGTCGAGCCACGCCAGGAAGGTCGCCTCCGGCGCGTGGTAGCCCACCTCGGGCAACCGGTCCGCGAGCAGCTCGCCGAGCAGCCGGCGGTTCTCGTCCAGACCGGCCAGCAGGGCGTCCAGCCACACGCCGCCCTCGAGGTAGGCGGCCCGGTGCGAGATCACCCCCAGGTGGCTGGCGCCGTGGGTGACCTCCTCGGGGATGCGGGCCACGTCAGTGGCGGCCTCGGGGCCGGGGACGGCCAGGGCCGCCTTGAGGCCGGCGAGGTTGAACGCCTTCGAGGCAGACATCAGCGAGACCGCCCGCGCCCCGGCCGGCAGCGACGCCACCGGCGTGAACGTCGCGCCGGCCAGGGTCAGCGGCGCGTGGATCTCGTCGGCCACGACTCGAGCTCCGCACGAGTCCGCCAGCTCGAGCACGGCGGTGAGCTCCTGCGGCGTGTGTGCCGTCCCCGTGGGGTTCTGGGGGTTGCACAGCAGGTATGCCGCGCGGGCACCACCGCGCGTCGCCCCACCGAGTGCCTGCTCCAGCGTGGCGAGGTCGATACGCCCACCGGGGGTCAGCGGGGCCTCGACCACGCGACGGCCGAGGTGGCCGACGAACTGGAAGAAGGGCGGGTAGACGGGTGAGCTCACGACCACCGCGTCGCCGGGTCCGGTCAGCACCTTGAGCACCTCGACAACGCCGTTCATCACGTCGGGGACGATCGACATGGTCGCCGGGTCGGGCTGCCATCCCCATCGCTGCCCGGCGAACTGCGCCAGCGCCTCGGCGTAGTCCGGTGCCCACGGGTAGCCGGTGTCCCCACGTTCGACTGCGTCGACGACGGCCCGCTGCACGGCTTCGGCCGGGAGCACGTCCATCTCCGCGACCCACAGCGGCAGCACGTCCGGCGGGTACTGGCGCCACTTGATGCTGCGTCGCTCCCGCAACGCGGCCAGACCGGGACCGTGGAGGGGGTTGTCCATGCTCGTGACTCTACGAGGGCTGGGACAGTTAGGCTTCCCGCGTGATGGAACAGGACCGCCTCGCGGCCGGACGGGAGGATGAAGCAGTCTCCAACCGGGTCCTCACCATCCCCAACGCGCTGTCCTCACTGCGCCTGCTCGGCGTCCCCGTGTTCCTGTGGGCGATCCTCGCCGGCCACGACGTGGTCGCGCTGGTGACGCTCATGGCCTCGGGCGTGACCGACTACCTCGACGGGAAGATCGCCCGCCGTTACGGCTTGGTGTCCAGGGTCGGCGAGCTGCTCGACCCCCTCGCCGACCGGCTCTACATCGCCACGACCCTGTTCGGACTTGCCTGGCGCGACATCATCCCGTGGTGGCTGGTCGGGCTGCTCGTCGGACGCGAGGTCCTGCTCGCGCTGGTGCTGTTGTGGGTCAAGCGCTACGGCCACCAGACCGGGCTGCCGGTGCACTTCATCGGCAAGGCCGCGACGGTCAGCCTCCTCTACGCGTTCCCGCTGCTGCTGCTCGGTGACGGCCACAGCGCCTTCGCCCACTGGGCGCTGCCGATCGGGTGGGCCTTCGCCTGGTGGGGGACCGCGCTCTACTGGGTAGCCGGGGCGATGTACATCGTCCAGGCGCGCCAGGTGGTGGCCGCCCGAAGCCTGGCGGCCCGCGCATGACCCCGGACCCGCGGCGACACGAAGCCCCTGCACCACCGGCCTCGCCGCCCGGGCGTCGCCCTGACGAGTCCATGACCCTGTTGATCTCCATCCTCGAGCGACCGCTCGATCCGGGTTACGCGGCTGCGGCGGACCGTCGAGAGGCGGCCGGGCTGCCCCGGTCCACCGGCACGAGGACGGTGACGGTCCTGGTCGCGACCATCGTGACCGGGCTGCTGCTCAGCCTCGGCGCCCTCGCCCTGCGCCGACCCTCGACCAGCGTCCAGAAGGCAAGGGCGGAGCTGATCTCGCAGGTGGAGTCCCGCCGCACCGCGGTCGACCGGCAGTCGGCGCAGCTGCACACCCTGCAGGACCAGGTCGACTCCCTCCAGGCCGAGGCGCTCACCGCCGGCCAGGGGGACCAGGCCAAGCAGCGGCTGGCTGTCCTCGGCCTCGCTGCAGGGGCCGACGCCGTCACCGGGCCCGGGATTCGCCTGGTCATCGACGACGCGCCCGGCAGCGACGCCGGCAGCGCCGACGCCAACCCCCGCACCCAGGCCAAGAGCGAGGACGGCAAGGTCCTGTCCAAGGATCTCCAGGTCGTCGTCAACGGGCTGTGGCAGGCGGGTGCCGAAGCCATCGCGGTCAACGGTCAGCGGCTCACCTCCCAGTCCGCGATCCGCTTCGCGGGGGAGGCCATCCTGGTCAACTTCCGGCCCCTCACCCGTCCCTACACGATCACCGCCATCGGCGGTTCGAGCGCGCTCCAGTCGGCGTTCGCCGAGACCGATGCCGGGAGCTACCTGCGCGCCCTTCAGGACAACTACGGGATCCGTGCTTCGATGGGCGCGGTGAAGTCGCTGACCCTGCCCGCTGCCGCGTCGTTGACGGTGCGGTCGGCGACCGTACCGCGCCCGAGCAGCGGGGTGGCGCCCCGTTCCAGCCCGTCCTCCAGCACGACGACCTCGGAGACCCCACCGTGATCCCCCTGCTCGGCCTCGTCGGCGGCGTCCTCGTCGGCCTCCTCTGGGGCCCCGACGTGCCGCTGTTCCTCCAGCCGTACCTGCCCATCGCCGTGATCGCCGCCCTCGACGCGGTCTTCGGCGCGGCTCGTGCGGTTCTCGACGGCATCTTCAACGACAAGGTGTTCGTCGTCTCGTTCCTCGCCAACGTCGTGGTCGCCGCGTTCATCGTCTTCCTCGGTGACCAGCTCGGGGTGGGTGCCCAGCTGTCGACGGGGGTCGTGGTGGTCCTGGGGGTCCGGATCTTCTCCAACGTCGCCTCGATCCGAAGGCACCTGTTCGGGGCATGAGCGAGCAACCCCAGTCCTCGGCGTGGTCACGGCTGCTGCGCATGGCGCGGCCGCGAGCCACCCGCGCCAACGCATTGGCCGCGCTGCTCGCGCTTGGGCTGGGCTTCGCCATCGCTGCCCAGGTCCAGCAGACCGACCAGAGCGGGCTGGAGCAGCTGCGCGAGGACGAGCTCGTGCGCATCCTCGACGACGTCAGCTCTGAGCAGAACCGCCTGGCCAACGACACCCGGGCCCTCGAGGTGACCCGTGACCGGCTGGTGTCGGGCGCAGACTCCAGCGAGGAGGCCCTCAAGGCCGCGCAGGACCGTCTCGACACGCTCGGCATCCTCACCGGCACCCGGCCGGCCACCGGTCCCGGCATCGTCATCACCATCGCCGACCCCGGCCACAAGGTCACGGCTGCGCTGCTGCTCGACGCGCTCCAGGAGCTGCGGGACGCGGGGGCCGAGGCGGTCCAGATCGGGGACGTGCGGGTCGTCGCCGACACGTGGTTCGCCGACACGGACGGGGGAGTGCAGGTCTCGGGGGAGACCGTGCGCTCGCCCTACGTCATCAAGGCCATCGGCGACAGCGCCACGATGGCCTCCGCCATGGACATCCCCGGTGGCGTCAGCGAGTCCGTCCGCAGCCAGGGCGCGACCTCCACCATCGACCAGCAGCAGAGCGTGGCCATCGACGCATTGCACAGCATTCAGGAGCCTCGTTACGCTCGGCCCGTCCCGTCCCCGTCCAAGTGACCGCCACCCGTCGCCGCCAAGGAGCATGATGAGCGAGCTCGACTACCCCCAGGACCTGCGCTACACCGCCGAGCACGAGTGGCTGCGTACCGGCGAGGACGGGGTCGTCCGCATCGGCATCACCGCCTTCGCCCAGGACGCACTCGGCGACGTCGTCTACGTCAGCCTTCCCGCCGTCGGCGACGACGTGTCGGCGGGCGACGCCTGCGGCGAGGTGGAGTCCACCAAGTCGGTCAGCGACCTCTACGCACCCCTGGCCGGCGAGGTGACCGCCGTGAACGACGCCCTCGACGCGAGCCCCGAGCTGGTGAACACCGACCCCTACGGCGAGGGCTGGATGTACGAGCTGCGCCCCAGCGACTCCGCCGCCGTCGAGGCACTCATGGACCACGCGGCATACCAGGCGCAGCTCGGCTGAGCGGCTGGGCGCGGCAGGCGCCCCAAAACCCTGTCGAGCGACGGCAGCGTCCCCTAGGGTTTGTGCTTTGCTAGTGGGCGGGGAAGACACACGAGGAGAGCACCACCCATGAACGGCAGCGACAAGGACGAGCAGTCTTCGCACCCGCACGAGCCGACGACGATGCGGCTGCCCGGGATCAGCGACCTGGAGCAGGTAGACACCAGCGGCGAGGCCGAGGTCACGCTCAGCAAGGCCGACCAGGCGACGGTCGATGCGCTGCGCCCCGGCACTGCCCTGCTCGTGGTGCTGCGAGGCCCCAACACCGGAGCGCGGTTCCTCCTCGACGACGACGAGGTCAACTCCGGCCGGCATCCCGACAGCGACATCTTCCTCGACGACGTGACCGTCTCCCGCAAGCACGCGGTGTTCGAGCGCCAGGAGAACTCCTTCGTGGTGCGGGACGTCGGCTCGCTCAACGGCACCTACGTCAACCGTGAGCGGATCGACGAGGCGCGGCTGCAGACCGGTGACGAGGTCCAGATCGGCAAGTTCCGCCTCGTCTTCTATGCCGGCAGGGCCTGACCGGACCCGGTGGCAGCGCGCACACCTCGCCAGGCGATGACCATCGGTGCGGTGCTGGCTGCCCTGCAGCCGGACTTCCCGGAGGTCTCCATCTCCAAGATCCGCTTCCTCGAGGCCGAGGGTCTGGTGACACCCGCCCGCACGGGGTCCGGTGGCTACCGCAGCTACACCGCCGAGGACGTCGACCGGCTCCGCTACATCCTCACCGCGCAGCGCGACCACTTCTGGCCGCTCAAGGTGATCCGTGAGGCGCTGGACGCCCTGGACCGTGGCCTGACACCCGACGACTCGACCACGGGCCTGTCGCGCCCCAAGGCGCCCCAGCCGCTCGCCGACCCCGACGTGCCGACGGCGAGGGCGCTGACCGCGGGCAGGCCGTTGCGGCTGAGCCGCGCCGAGCTGGCCGAGTCCGCCGGCCTGGACTCCGACACCCTCGAGGCGCTCGAGAGCTTCGGACTGCTGCGGCCCGACGCCACTGGCCACTTCGGTGAGCCGGCCCTGACAGTCGCCCACACGGCTGCTGCCCTCGCGGCATACGGCATCGAGCCGCGGCACCTGCGCGCGTTCCGGACCGCCGCCGACCGCGAGATCGGGCTCGTGCAGCAGGCAGCCACGCCGCGGCGCACCGACCCGGCGGAGGTGCTGCGGCTGTGCATCGCCCTGCACACCGCCCTGGTCCGAGAGGGACTCACGAGGGACTGACCGGGGTACGGTGGGAGCGTGAAGGTTCTGGATGTCCTCGGCGTCCGGGTGGAGATGCCCACCAACCACCCGATCGTGCTGCTGCGCGAGCGAAACGGCGAGCGCTACCTGCCGATCTGGATCGGTGCGGCGGAGGCGACCGCCATCGCCTACGCCCAGCAGGGCATCGAGCCGCCGCGACCCCTGACCCACGACCTGATGAAGAACATGCTCGACGCCCTCGGCCACCGGCTCACCGAGGTCCGGATCGCCGAGCTGCGCGACGGCGTCTTCCACGCCGCCCTGGTCATCGACGGGTCGACGGAGATCTCCGCCCGCTCCTCCGACGCGATCGCCCTGGCCCTGCGCACCGGAACCGCGATCACCGCCGGGGAGACGTTGCTCGAGCAGGCTGGCGTGGCCATGTCGGCCGACGAGGACGCCGATGACGAGGTGGAGAAGTTCAAGGAGTTCCTCGACCACGTCTCGGCCGAGGACTTCGAGGCCAAGCCAGAGGAATGACCTCACCCTTGAGTTGACGTTGAAAGTATGCCGCGTGGTCGCGACACGCCGGGGCCGCGAGGTGCAGTGGTGGTTGACGCCCACCTCTGGCAGCCGTACCGTCAGCGTGTTCTGCTAATGCGACCGGTGTAGTTACATCAGGAGGTGAGTGTCGTGGCGTCGAGTGGCGAGGCGAAGCACAGCAGCACGACGGTGCC
>JAICSZ010000164.1 GCA_025936615.1 Pedococcus sp.
AGTGAAGGGCAGATTGCTCACGTGTTACTCACCCGTTCGCCGCTCGTGTACTCCCGAAGGAGCCTTACCGCTCGACTTGCATGTGTTAAGCACGCCGCCAGCGTTCGTCCTGAGCCAGGATCAAACTCTCCGTTGAATTCTTGTGACAGCCACGCGAGCACGAGGCCCACGCGGTTCATCATCATCATGGAGTATCCCGGCAAGAGTTGCTCTCCCACATATCGCGGGATCGCGTTGTCTCACCTATAAGGAATCATCGGCAGATACCGAGCAACGACGAATCGCTGCTCGCAACCTGCCGACTGGCGTTACAAATTAATTCGTCGACTTTTGGCACACTGTTGAGTTCTCAAGGATCAAGCGCGCACCGCAGTGCAGCCTCTCGGCCTGGCTGCGGGGCAACCTGGTAAAACTTACCGGGCTTGCCGGCCCGAGTCAAATCACGTCCGGCTCCTCCGGTCCACCGCAGGCCACGTCCACCGGTGCGATCCGGACGGCGCCGAAGAGCGCGTCCGAGCCATCTCGGTCGAGGTGTCCTGCGAAGGGGTTCCGCCTCGGGGGCCGGCCACCCGGCCTCTCGGCCTTGTGTCCCGCCGCTCCCTGGCGACAGGCAGAACAGTACGAGGGCCGCTCAAGGGCAGTCAAATCGGCCGGTGTCATCGGCCGTCACGCCCGCTCGGGGTCAGGGCCTCGCCGGCACCAGCAGGTCGGCCGGCACCGTGGTGACCGTGGCGCAGCCGGCGAGCCGGAGTGCGTCGGCGAGCTCGGTGTCGAGCTCTCGGAACATCCGGGTCACGCCGTCGCGGCCGTCGACCGCCAGCGCGTACAGCGGCAGCCGTCCCAGGAAGACCCCCCGGGCGCCGAGGGCCAGGGCGGCGAGCGCGTGCCGGGAGCTGCGCACGCCCCCGTCGACGTACACCTCCGTGCTGCCGCCCACCTCCTCCACGACGGCGGCCAGCCGGTCCGCGGTGGCCGCGGCGTAGTCGAGCTGACGTCCACCGTGGTTGGACACCCACACGGCGCCCGCGCCGGCGTCGACGCAGCGACGGGCGTCAGCGGGACGCAGCACCCCCTTGACCACCACCGGGAGGCCGGTGGCCTGAGCGAGCCAGTCGACGTCCTGCGGCCCGAGGTCGGTCGCCTTCTCGTCGCCCGGGCTCTCGCCGTACCCCGGCGGGAAGTTGGCGCGCAGCCACCCGGGCTCGGCAGCGTCGAGAAGGCTGCGGTCCGCACCGTCGTACTTGGTGCCGACGACCGGGGTGTCGGCGGTGAGGACGAGGGCTGCCGCCCCCGCTGCCACCGCCCGCTCGAGCAGCGGCAGGCCGGTATGGCGCTCGGCGGTGACGTACATCTGCAGCCACCAGTCGACGCCGGTTGCGGCGATGTCCTCGAAGGCGCTGCCGGCGTTGCTGGACACCACCATCAGCGCGCCGGCCTCGGCGGCCGCCCGGGCCATCGCCAGCTCGCCGTCCGGGTGGGCGGCGCGCTGCAGCGTCGTGGGGGCGATCGCCAGGGGCGTCGCCACGGGTGTCCCGAGCAGGGAGGTGCCGGTCTGCACGTCAGTGACGTCGCGCATCACCTGCGGCAGGAACCGGAACCGGTCCCAGGCCCGTGTCGCCTCGGCGGCGCTCACGCCGTCCCGGGCACCTTGGCGCACGTAGCGGAACACCATCTCCGGCAGCACCTCCCCCGCGCGCTGCTCGAGGCCGTCGACGAACCGCTGTGCCGTCACCCGACCACCTCCACGCCCGCGACGCTCTTCTTGCCGCGGCGCAGGACCAGCCAGGAGCCGCCCACCAGGTCCGCGTCGGCGGGGGCGAAGTCGGGATCTCCGACCCGTTCGTTGTTGAGGTAGGCCCCGCCCTCCCCCACCGTGCGCCGGGCCTCGCTCCTGCTCTTCGAGAGGCCCGCCGCGACCAGCAGGTCGACGATGCCGGGCACGCCGTCGCCACGCTTCACCTGGACCGACCCGGCCTCACGCAGGGCGGCCGCCAGCGTGCCGGCGTCGAGCTCCCGCAGCGCGCCGCCGCCGAACAACGCCGCCGATGCGGCCGTGATCCGCGCGGTCTCCTCCGCCCCGTGCACGAGGGTGGTCACGTGCTCGGCGAGGGCCCGCTGGCCCGCCCGCAGGTACGGCTTCTCCGTCGTCTGCGCCTCGAGCTCCTCGATCTCGGCATGGCTCAGGAAGGTGAACGCCCGCAGGAGCTCTCCGACCTTCTCGTCCTCGACGTTGAGCCAGAACTGGAAGAACGCGTAGGGCGAGAGCATCTCGGGGTCGAGCCACAGCGCGCCGCCCTCGGTCTTGCCGTACTTCGTGCCGTCCGCCCGGGTCACCAGGGGGGTGGCGAGCGCGTGCACCCGGGCCCCGTCGGCGCGTCGGATCAGCTCGACACCGCTGGTGATGTTCCCCCACTGGTCGCTGCCACCGGTCTGCAGCGTGACGCCGTAGTCGCGGTAGAGGTTGAGGTAGTCCATCGACTGCAGCAGCACGTAGCTGAACTCGGTGTAGGAGATGCCCGCCTCCAGACGCGACCTGACCACGTCACGGGCGAGCATCCGGTTGACCGGGAAGTGCTTGCCGACGTCGCGCAGGAAGTCGATCGTGGACAGGCTCGCGGTCCAGTCGTAGTTGTTCACCATGGTGGCGGCGTTCCCGCCCGAGAAGGACAGGAACGGCTCGATCTGGACCCGCACCTTGTCGACCCAGGACCTGACCACGTCGAGCGAGTTCAGCGTCCGCTCACCGGACTCCTTGGGGTCGCCGATCATCCCGGTCGCCCCGCCGACCAGCGCGAAGGGCACGTGTCCGGCGTCCTGCAGCCGGCGGGCGGTGAGGATCTGGAGCAGGTTGCCCATGTGCAGGCTCGGGGCAGTGGGGTCGAAGCCGACGTAGAACCGCACCGGGCGCTCGTCCATCTCGGCGCGAAGCGCGTCGAGGTCCGTCGAGTGCGCGATCAGCCCCCGCCACTCGAGGTCGTCGAGAACGTGCAGGTCGGAGCTCACGGGGTCCCTTTCGTCGCGGTCAGCGCTCAAGCCTGCCACTCACCGAACGCCTGAGGCTCGTGGGTCACGAGGTAGGTCGCCCAGTTCATCTTCGTGACCCGCCCGCCGGCGTCCCGGGTCACTCGCAGCAGCTCCCCCTCCTCACGCCCCGACACCGTGCGGTAGACGTCGGCGGCGACCCTCTCGAACCGCGACGACGGCTTGTGCTCCGGCAGCGACGGTGAGCGCGCCTCCAGCCGTCCCTCGCGAACGGAGAACGTCAGCGGGCTGCCCTCGGACCACCAGACGCCCAGCAGGTCGGCGAGCTCCTCGGGAACGCTGCTGCCGGGCCGCCACGGCTCGGGGTCGACGGGCTCGCTGTCGGTGACGTGGTCGGCCAGCCGGATCGCCAGCTCGCCGATGTCGGAGGTGGTTCCCGAGTTGGTGAGCGCCACGCCGCCGGTCCGGCTCTCCCGGTCGGTGAACAGGGCGGTGATGTGGCCGGGCATGCCGCCGGTGTGTCCGACGTACGTGCGGGTGCCGGAGCGCACCAGGAAGAAGCCGAGGCCCATCGCAGAGGTCCAGCGTTCGCGGTCCATCAGGATCTGCGGCTGGCACATCTCCTCGATGGTGTCCGGCGACAGCACCTCGGCGACCGGGTCGGCCACGAACGCGGACCAGCGCGCGAGGTCGGCCCCGGTGCTGGCCAGCCCGCCGCAGGGATCCATGGCGCCCAGGTCGTGCGCCGGCTGTGGGACGGGGACGTCGGAGTACGGCGGGACGTAGTAGCCGTCGGCGTGGGCTCCCGTGAAGCCGACCGTCGTACGACGCATCTCCAGCGGGTCGAGGATGCGGGCGCGCAGGGCGTCGTACCACTCCCGTCCGTCGAGGCGGGCGACGACCTCGCCCAGCATCGAGTAGGCGAGGTTCGAGTAGTGCCAGAGCCGGTTCGGCGGGTGCACTCGCTCGGCCTCGTTGAAGCCGGACACCAGCTGCTCGCGGTCCGGGAACACGAGCGCCTCCCAGACGTCGCCGAGCGGCTCGCGCTGCATGCCGCTCGCGTGGGCCAGGCACTGCCGGATCGTCACCCCGGGCCGGGTCACGTCGGGGACGAACGCGTCGAGCGTGTCGTCGAGGCCCAGCCGGCCCTCGTCCCGCAGCTGCATCACCATCGACGCGGTGAACGTCTTGGTGTTGGAGGCCACCAGGAACTGGTCGTCGGACCCTGGCGGTGTCGCGGGGTCGTCGAGGCGGGCCGCCCCGATCCCGTCGTGCCAGACCAGGCCACCGCCACGGACCACGCCGGCGAAGAGACCGGGCACCCGGTCCTTGCGCTGCTGGTCGAGGCCGATGCGGTGCAGGGCGCGCGTCGTGTCGTCTCGGAGCATCACCCGATGCTAGACGGCGCCGTCCGGGGTCCTGGCCAGCAACCGGGCGCCCGCCTCGGCGTCGAGGGGCTCGAAGTGGTCCAGCTGCACCGCCAGGATCGCAGGCCTTCTCGTCCGGGTCGTCGACGACGTCGGCCCGGCAGAGCAGCTCGATGCCCGGGTAGTAGCTGGTCGGCACGCCGCCACACCGGGTTGGGCCCGGCCAAGGTGCAGCAGGACCGCCGCGTCCGCGTCGTACAGGAACTGCGTCGGCGCCACGACGGGGCAGCCGTCCACCTGCCCGGCGTGACCAGCTGGCCGAAGTCGGCGCGCCCGAGGACGTCCTGTCTCGCGTCACGGGTCGCCTCGTCCGAGGGGTGGATCACGATGTGGTCCATCATCGCTCGCGGGCGGCTGGACGCGGTGGCGTACGACGGCCGGGCGGTACGTCGAGACGGTGGGGTCGCCGTCGACCCAGAACCGCCAGGGCCGGTCGGCGGCCCTGCGCAGCCCGACGCGCGGCCCGGTGCGCACGCGCCCGGTGAACGTCTCGTCGAGGTCCAGGGTGAGGCTGCCCGAGGACAGGTCGGCGCCGTTGTGGCTCAGGTCGATGCCCAGGGCCTGGCAGAGCCGCGCCGGGCCGCGCGCGAGGTCGCGGTCGCCGCCGCGCCGCCGGCTCCGGGCCCGCGCGACCCCGTCGACGACCTCACCGGCTCGCAGGAGCACCGCGGACGGCGCGCCCTCGGCGCCGACCACCACGTTGCAGCAGTGGTGCATCCCGTAGGTGAAGTAGACGTAGAGGTGGCCGGGTGGGCCGAACATCACCGCGTTGCGGGCCGTCCGGCCGTTGAAGGAGTGCGAGCCCGGGTCGTTCGGTCCGTCGTACGCCTCGACCTCGGTGAGCCGCACGGCGACCTCGTCGTGCCTCAGCACAGAGCCCAGCAGCCGGGGCGCGACGTCGAGGACGTGGCCGTCGAGGGCGTCAGCCAAGCCAGGCACGGTGGTCCGTCAGCGCCTTCCGGAGCTCGGCGAGCTGCTCGGTGACCCGGTCCGGGGCGGTGCCTCCGCGCGCGTTGCGGGAGGCGACCGAGCCCTCGACGGTGAGCACCTCGCGGACCCGGGGCGCGAGGTGGGGTGAGACCTCCGCGAGCTGCTCGTCGGTCAGGTCGGCCAGCC
>JAICSZ010000495.1 GCA_025936615.1 Pedococcus sp.
CGCGCCTGCGCCAGCCACTGCTCCTGGGCCTCCAGCTTGGCCTGGGCGTCGTCGACCTTTGTCGAGTCACCGGACTCCTGGGCCTTCTCGAGGTCCTCGCGCAGCGACGCCACGGACGACTCGAGCTGGTCGACCATGCTCTGCGCGCGTGCGGCGACCTCGGGGTTGGTCTGGTGCCAACGCTTCTCGTCGGCGTCGCGCACCGCCTGCTCGACCCGCCGCATGCCCTTCTCCATGCGGTCGACGTCACCGCGGGGCACCTTGCCGGCGGCCTCCCACTTGTCCTGGATGGCACGCAGCGCGGACTTGGCCGCCTCGAGGTTGCTCACCGGCAGGATGGCCTCGGCCTCCTTGAGCAGGGCCTCCTTGACGGCGAGGTTGCCGCGGAACTCCTCGTCCTCCTTGGCGAGGTTGGCGTCCTTCGCCGTGAAGAACGCGTCCTGGGCAGCCTTGAACCGCGCCCACAGGGCGTCGTCGTCCGCGCGGCTGGCCCGGCCGGCCTTGCGCCAACGGTCCATGAGCCGCTTGTAGGCCCCGGCGGTCTGGCCCCAGTCGGTGCTCGAGGTGAGCGCCTCCGCCTCCTTGACGAGCTCCTGCTTGATGGCCTTGGCCTCCGCCTGGGTGCCCTCGAGCTGGGCGAAGTGGACACGTCGCGCCTTGTCGAAGCTGTTGCGCGCGGAGGAGAACCGCTGCCACAGGGCGCCCTCGGTCTCACGGTCGAGCCGGGCGCTGCCACGCTGGTGGCGCTTCCACTCCTCGAGCAGCTCGCGCATCCGGGCGCCACTGGTCTTCCACTGGATCTTGTTCTCCGGCTGCGCGGCGATCTGCTCCGCCTCCGCGACGATCCGCTCGCGCTCGGTGGCGGCCGCGGCACGCGCAGCGGTGCGCTCCGCTGCCTCGGTCTCGCGCCGCGCAGTCACAGCCTTCTCGATCTCGCCGACCTTGGCGTCGAGGGCGGCGAGGTCACCCACCACGTTCGCCTCGGCGACGTGCCCCCTGAGCTTGGTGAGGCCGTCGGCGGCATCCTTGGCTGACAGGTCGGTGCCGCCCAGCCGCTGGTGGAGCAGGTCCGCGGAGGCGTACAGCTCGTCGTACTTGCGCGCGAAGTAGTGCAGCGCTTCCTCGGGTGAGGCCCCCGGGTAGGCGCCGACCTCGCGCTCCCCGTCGGCGGTCCGCACGAAGACGGTGCCGTCCTCGGCGACGCGGCCGAAGGACTCGGCCGGTGGGCCCGGCGCAGGTGTCGGGATGAGCACCGCAGGCTGCGGGTGGGCGACCTTGCGCACGGCGGCCGGGCTGGGAACCGGGCCAGGCTTGGGAACCGGCCTCGGCACCGGGGTGGGGGCGGGGGCAGCCTCGACCGGCTCGGCGGGTTCGCTGGCCTCGACCGGCTCGGCGGGTTCGCTGGCCTCGACCGGCTCCGTGGGCGCGACGGGTTCCGTCGCCTCGCTCGGCTGGCTCACCTCGGTTGCCCCAGCGGGCTCGGTCGCCTCGCTGTCGGTCGGGGTCTGCTCGGTCACGGTCAGGCCTTCTTCTCGGTCACAGCAACCTTGAGGATGCTGATGGGTGCTGCGGGGGCGCCGTCTGCGCCGCCACCGCTCACACCTGCTGCGGCAATCTTGTCGACGATATCCAAACCACCGGTCACCTTGCCGAAGATCGAGTAGCCGCCGCCGGTGGTCGGCAGCTGGGTGTCCTTGTAGACGATGAAGAACTGGTCGGCGTTGCTGTTGGGGTCGTTGGTCCGGGCCATGGCCAGCGTGCCCGTCGGGTAGTCGCCGCTC
>JAICSZ010000065.1 GCA_025936615.1 Pedococcus sp.
GACAGCTCCCAGGCCGCGGCGAGGCCGGTGATCCCGCCGCCGACGACGACGAACCGTGACCGGGCCATGCCCACACCCTGTCAGGATCGTGACTGTTTCGACATCACCGGGTGGGAACGCCTGGCCGGTCGCGCGGGTCACACCGAGGTCCAGAGCTCGCCACACCACCCACCAGGGGGTCGTCATGTTCCGTGATCGTCCACTTCTGCGCCGCACCACCCTCGGGTCAGCTGCGCTCCTCGCCGTCGTGGCGCTGGCGGCCTGCAGCAGCGGCGGCAACGCAGCGAGCTCGGCGTCGGAGGCCCAGTCGCTGCAGGCGCGGGACGGCTCCGGCTCGGCCGCCGCCGGTGGCGCCGCCGCGCCGAAGGCGCAGTCCGGGGCGCCTGCGGCCGACCAGGGCTCCGCGGCGAAGGCCGGCTCAGCGGCCGTCGCACCAGCCGCGCTCGAGGCCAGCCGCGACGCCCTCGCCCGCCGGGCCTCGGTGGCGTTGCAGGTCAAGGACATCGGCCAGGCCGTCGCCAAGGTCCGCGGCATCTCGGCGGCCGCGCAGGGCTTGGTCCTCACCGAGAACATCGGCACCGGTGGCGGCGGCGTCATCCCGCTCGGCGACCGGTCCAAGGTCACGGCCACCACCTATGGGGAGATCACCATCTCCGTGCCGTCCAGCCGTCTCGACGACGTCGTGGGCCAGCTCGGCGACGTGGGCAAGGTGATCCGTTCGCAGAGCTCGAGCGAGAACGTCGGCGCGCAGATCGTCGACACCGACTCGCGGCGCAGGACCATGCAGGCCAGCGTCGACCGCGTGCGCGCCCTCATGGACCGGGCCACCGACATCCGAGAGGTGGTCGACCTCGAGTCCGAGCTGAGCCGGCGTCAGGCCGACCTGGAGGCACTCGAGTCGCAGCTGGCCTCCCTGAAGGACAGCGTCGCGATGTCGCCGGTGCAGGTCAGCCTGACAACCGAGCCGGGCGTGATCGCCAAGCCCGCCGAGACGTCCGGCTTCCTCGCGGGGCTGCGCCACGGGTGGGAGGCCTTCACCGGATCGGTCTCGGTGCTGCTCACCATCGTCGGGGCGGTCCTGCCGTTCGCCCTGCTCGCAGTGCTCGTCGGGCTGCCGCTGTGGATGGTGCTGCGTCGCCGCCGCGGGTCCCGGTCGGAGCCGGAGGCGCTCAGCGCCGGCTGACCTCGTGCACGAGCTCGACCACCCGGGTGAGCACGCCGGCATCGGTGTCCGGCAGGACGCCGTGGCCGAGGTTGAAGATGTGGCCGGGCGCCGCGCGTCCCTCCTGCACGATCTCGCGCACCCGCTGCTCGAGTGCCGGCCACGGCGCGAACAGCAGGGCCGGGTCGAGGTTGCCCTGCACGGCATACCCGTCCCCGAGCCTGGCCACGGCGTCGGTGAGTGAGACGCGGTAGTCCACCCCCACGACGTCGGCGCCGGCGGCGCCCATGGCCGCGAGCAGCTCGCCGGTGCCGACACCGAAGTGGATGCGGGGTATGCCGCGTGGGGCCACCGCCGCGAGGGCTGCGGCCGAGTGCGGCTGGACGAAGCGTTCGTAGTCCGCGCGCGGGAGGGCCCCGACCCAGGAGTCGAAGAGCTGGACTGCTGAGGCGCCGGCCGCGGCCTGGACGTCGAGGAAGGCGCCGGAGACCTGGGCCAGACGGGCGCACAGGTCGTGCCAGAGCTGCGGATCGCCGTGCATGAGCGCCTTGGTGCGCTCGTGGTTGCGGCTCGGACCACCCTCGACGAGGTAGCTGGCGAGGGTGAACGGCGCGCCGGCGAACCCGATGAGCGGGGTGTCCCCGAGCTCGGCCACCAGCTGGCGGACCGCCTCGGTGACGTAGGGGACGTGGTCGGGCGTCAGCTCCGGGATGCGGTCGAGGTCGGCGCGCGTGCGCACCGGCTCGGCGACCACGGGGCCGGTGCCGGCGACGATGTCGAGGTCGACACCCACCGCCGCCAGGGGCACCACGATGTCGGAGAAGAGGATCGCGGCGTCGACACCGTGCCTGCGCACTGGCTGCAGGGTGATCTCGGTGACGAGCTCGGGACGGCGGCACGACTCGAGCATGCCGATGCCCTCACGGACCTTGCGGTACTCCGGCAGCGAGCGTCCGGCCTGGCGCATGAACCACACGGGGGTGTGGTCGACAGGTTGGCGGCGGGCGGCCCTGACGAGGGCGGAGTCGCTCGGTGAGGTCACGCCGGGAGTCTCGCACGAGCGGACCGAGCCACTCACATCGCGATGACGCCGGCCCCCAGCAGTGCCAGGAGGGCACCGACCTTCTGGATGCCTCGCAACCGCTCCTTGAGCAGGGTGCGCGCCAGCAGGATCGTGACGACGGGGTACAGCGAACCCAGCACGCTCGCGACGCTGACCTCGCCCCGGCTGCTGGCCACGCCGAACAGCACGTTGGCACCCAGGTCGGCGCAGCCGATGGCCAGCAGGGCTGGCACATCGCGCACCGCCATGCCGCCGAGCCTGCGTGTCACGAGGGCGAGGACCACGAAGAAGGTGACCGAGGTGGCCCGCATGCCCCACATCGTCATGAGGGTGGAGGTGCGGGCACCCCGGTCGATGCAGAACAAGGCCAGGCCGAACCCCATCGCAGCCACCCCGGCGAGCACGACGGGGCGCGCCGAGACCGCGCCGCTGAGCTCGGGACCGGAGGCGAACGTGACCCCCACGACGGCGACCATGATGCCCACCCAGGTCCACGGGGACGGGTCGTCCCCGGTGGCCACGCCGAGCAGCACCGGGATCGCCACGCCCAGCGCCGCGATCGGTGCCACCACGCCCATCGTCCCGGTCGAGAGTGCGGTGTAGAAGCAGAGCAGCCCGCCCACCCCGCTGATCCCGGCCGCGACCGCCCACAGCGGCCAACCGGTCCAGGACACCGTCCCCAGCTGGGTGAGCACGACCGCGGAGATGACGAGGAAGGCCAGCGACTGCGTCCACCCCACGACGGCGACCGGGGACCGGCGCCGGGAGAACAGACCGGCGAAGAAGTCCGACGTGCCCCAGCACGCGCTCGAGCCGAGCGCGAGGAGGGACAGCACGGCGCAACGCTAGCCGCGACACCCCCGCGGCGTGCCGTTGCCCACCATCCGGGACCACCCGGCATACCCTCTGATGGTGGGCAGCCGAACGGTCCCCGGAGACCACTCCCCTGAGTTCGCGCAGGCGTTGAACGACCTGCGCGGCGCGCGGTTGCGTTCCGAGGTCAGGCTCACCGAGGTGCCTGCCCCCCAACGCATCGCGCCATACGCGGTGGCCCTCACCGCCGAGGTCGTGGGTGCAGCGGCCGACGAGGACGAGCTGGCCTCGGGCAGGTTCGTGCTGCTGCACGACCCGTCGCGCCCGGACCCGTGGGACGGCGCGTGGCGTGCCGTGACCTTCGCTCGGGCCGAGCTGGAGCCCGAGCTGGCGAGCGACCCCATGCTCGGCGCGGTGGGCTGGTCCTGGCTGACCGACTCGTTGACCTCGCGCGGCCTGGGCTTCACCGCCGAGGCCGGCACGGTGACCCGCGTCGTCTCCGAGAGCTTCGCCGGACTCTCCGACCGCCCGGCGAGCGTCGAGATGGAGGTGCGGGCGTCGTGGACGCCGACGACGGGCAACGTCGGTGCTCACCTCGTCGCCTGGTCCGACCTGCTCTGCACGATCGCCGGCCTGCCACCGCTGCCCGAGGGCGTCGTGGCGCTGCCGGGACCGCGGCGCTGAGCTGCCACCCGGTAGGTTGACCGGGTGACCGACACCGACGCCGACCCGGCTGTCGAGTCCGTCGTCCCCCTGATCCCGCTCGACATACCCGCGGACGGTGTGCCCCCGGTCATCGAGACCGAGCGCGCCCTGGACGAGGCGGCCCGGGCCATCGCTGGCGGAGACGGCCCGGTGGCCCTCGACGCCGAGCGGGCCAGCGGCTACCGCTACGGCCAGCGCGCCTACCTCGTCCAGCTGCGACGAGAGGGCTCCGGCACCAGCCTCGTCGACCCGATGGGCTGCCCCGACCTCACCCCGATCAACGAGGCCATCGGCGGCGCCGAGTGGATCCTGCACGCCGCCACCCAGGACCTGGCCTGCCTCGCGGAGGTGGGCCTGCGACCCAGACAGCTCTTCGACACCGAACTGGCCGGGCGGCTGCTGGGACTCCCGCGCGTGGGACTCGCCGCGGTCGTGGAGCACTACCTCGGCCTGTCGCTGGCCAAGGAGCACTCCGCGGTCGACTGGTCGACCCGACCGCTTCCCGAGCCGTGGTTGCGCTACGCCGCGCTCGACGTCGAGGTGCTCGTCGACCTGCGCAACCTGATGGGGGTCGACCTGGCTCGGCAGGGCAAGTCCGAGTGGGCCCGCCAGGAGTTCGAGGCGCTGCTCGGCTTCACCGGCCCGCCGCAGCGGGTGGACCCGTGGCGGCGCACCTCCGGCATGCACCGGGTGCGCAGCCGGCGCACCGCGGCGGTCGTGCGCGAGCTGTGGGAGGCCCGTGACCAGATCGCGCGCGAGCGGGACGTCTCGCCGGGGCGAGTCCTGCCGGATGCGGCGCTGGTGGAGCTCGCCATGGATGCCCCCACGTCAGCGGCGAGCCTGACGGGAGGTCACCGGTCGGTACGGCGCTACCAGCGGCAGTGGCTCGACGCAGTCCGTCGCGCGAACGCGATCCCGGAGTCCGACCTGCCCGCGCTGACCCTGCGCTCCGACGGCCCGCCCCCCCAACGTTCCTGGGCCGACCGCAACCCCGTGGCCGCGGCACGACTGGCCGACACCCGGTCTGCGCTCACGGAGTTCTCCACCGAGCACGAGGTCCCGGTGGAGAACGTCGTCTCCCCCGAGCCGCTGCGCCGGGTCGTCTGGAGTCCGCCCGCCGAGCACACCGCGGCTGCGTTCGCGGCGGCGCTGCGAACCCTGGGGGCCAGGCAGTGGCAGACCGACATCGTGTCCCCGCTGCTCGAGGCCGCCTTCGCCACCCACCCCGACCCCAGCTGACCCGCCCGCCGGTCGCCATCTCAGGCAAATCATGAGTTGGCGCCGGGGCCTGGCGGCGCCAACTCATGATTTGCATGGAGTAGCTCCGGTGGGAGGGGTGACGGCGCTCACGCCGCAGGCTCGGTGACCGGGCTGGTTACTCACGGGTAGCATCAGTCGTGTCCTCGCGACACACCGCGTCACCAACCACCAACCACTGGAGGCCTCCCGTGCCCCGCATCCTGCGTGAGGTCGTCTTCGTCGACGGCGTCCGGACGCCGTTCGGCAAGGCCGGGGAGAAGGGCATGTACGCCCAGACCCGCGCCGACGACCTCGTCATCGCCTGCATCCGCGAGCTGATGCGCCGCCACCCCGAGCTGCCGCCCGAGCGCGTCGAGGAGGTGGCCATCGCGGCGACCACCCAGATCGGCGACCAGGGCCTGACCCTGGGCCGGCTCGCGGCGCTCCTCTCTGGCCTGCCGAAGTCGACGCCGGGCTACTCCATCGACCGCATGTGCGCCGGGGCCATGACCGCGGTGACGACCGCGGCGGGCTCCATCGCGTTCGGGGCGACCGACGTCGCGATCGCGGGCGGCGTCGAGCACATGGGTCACCACCCGATGGGCGAGGGCGTCGACCCGAACCCGCGAATCGTCGCCGAGAAGCTCGTGGACCCCTCCGCGCTCGTCATGGGCTCGACTGCGGAGAACCTGCACGACCGGTTCCCGCACCTGACCAAGGCGCGCGCCGACGCCTACGCGGTGCGCTCGCAGGACAAGCTCGCGAAGGCGTACGCGAACGGCCAGGTCCAGCCAGATCTCGTGCCGGTGGCCACGCGGCACCAGGAGCTCGGCTGGGGCCTGGCCACGGCGGACGAGCCGCCTCGTCCCGGCACGACGGTCGAGGACCTGGCTACCCTGAAGACGCCGTTCCGCTCGCACGGCAACGTCACCGCGGGCAACTCCGCGGGCCTCAACGACGGCGCGACCGCCTGCATCCTCGCCTCCGCCGAGGCCGCCGAGGAGCTGGGGCTGCCGGTGCGGATGCGGCTCGTGGACTTCGCGTTCGTCGGCGTCGAGCCGGAGGTGATGGGCATCGGCCCCGTTCCGGCCGCCGAGAAGGCACTGGCGAAGTCCGGCATGTCCATCGACGACATCGGGCTCTTCGAGCTCAACGAGGCGTTCGCCGTGCAGGTGCTCGCCTTCCTCGACCACTTCGGCATCGCCGACGACGACGAGCGGGTCAACCAGTACGGCGGCGCCATCGCGACCGGCCACCCACTCGCCTCCTCCGGCGTGCGGCTGATGACCCAGCTGGCCCGTCAGTTCGAGGAGCACCCCGAGGTCCGCTACGGCATGACCGCCATGTGCATCGGCATCGGCATGGGTGGCGCGGTGATCTGGGAGAACCCGAACCACGCCGACTACGGCAAGGACGACAAGGAGACCGCGGCGTGAGCACCGACACCAACGCAACCGGGCAGACCTTCGAGGAGGTCGTCACCCACCTGCCGGTGCGCGACGTGGCGCTGCCCGGTGGCGCGGGCACGATGGCGCTGGTCACCCTCGACAACGGGTTCGACCACACCAAGCCCACCACGTTCGGCCCGAAGACGATCGCCGACCTGCTGTCCGTCGTGGAGGGGCTGCGTGCCCGCGCCGAGGCGGGCGAGGTCCAGGCCGTCGGCATCACCGGCAAGCCGTTCATCTTCGCGGTCGGCGCCGACCTCAAGGCCGTGGCCCAGGCGAGCAGCCGCGAGCAGGCGCTCGAGGTCGCCCGAGCCGGCCACGCGGCATACGCGGCGATCATGGACCTGCCGGTACCGACGTTCGCGTTCGTCAACGGCGCCGCCATGGGCGGCGGGGTCGAGATCGCGCTGGCGTGCGACTACCGGACCATCTCCTCCGGGGTGCCTGCGGTGGCACTGCCCGAGACGTTCCTCGGGCTGGTGCCGGGCTGGGGCGGCTGCTACCTGCTGCCCAACCTCGTGGGGCCGGCCAACGCGCTCAAGGTCATCATCGAGAACCCGATGAACACCAACCGGATGCTCAAGGGACCACAGGCGTTCGAGCTCGGCATGGCCGACGCGATGTTCGAGCCGGCCGACTTCCTCGAGCAGTCGCTGGTCTGGGCGGGCCAGGTCGTGTCCGGCGCGGTCGAGGTCGAGCGGCCACAGGTCAGCCGCGACGAGGCCGAGTGGACCGCTGCCGTGAAGGCGGCCAAGGGCCTGGTCGACCTCAAGACCGGCGGAAAGTCGCCCGCGCCCTACCGCGCCCTCCAGCTGGTCGCCGCGGCTCGCACCGCAACCCGCGACGAGGCGTTCGCCGCCGAGGACGAGGCGCTCGCCGACCTCGTCATGGGTGACGAGTTGCGCGCCGGGCTGTACTCCTTCGACCTGGTGCAGCGACGGGCCAAGCGTCCCGCCGGTGCGCCCGACAAGGCACTGGCCCGCCCGGTCACCAAGGTCGGCATCGTCGGCGCCGGCCTGATGGCCAGCCAGCTGGCGATGCTGTTCGCCAAGAACCTCGAGGTGCCGGTCGTGATGACCGACCTCGACGAGGAGCGAGTGGCCAAGGGCGTCGGCTACGTCCACGGCGAGGTCGACAAGCTCCTCGCCAGGGGCCGGCTCGGCAACGACAAGGCGAACCGGCTCAAGGGGCTCGTCACCGGCGCCGCGAGCAAGGACGGCTTCGCCGACGCGGACTTCGTGGTCGAGGCGGTCTTCGAGGAGATGGGCGTCAAGAAGCAGGTGTGGTCCGAGGTGGAGGCGGTGGTGTCGCCCGAGTGCGTCCTCGCCACCAACACCAGCTCGCTGTCGATCACCGAGATGGCCGCCGACCTCGAGCACCCCGAGCGGGTGGTCGGCTTCCACTTCTTCAACCCCGTCGCCGTGATGCCGCTGCTCGAGATCATCAAGGGTGAGCGCACCGACGATGCCACTCTCGCAACGGCTTTCGCCACCGGCAAGGGCCTGAAGAAGACCACGATCCTCGTCAGGGACTCCCCCAGCTTCATCGTCAACCGGCTGCTCGGCCGCTTCATGGGCGAGGTCGCGAAGGTCGTCGACGAGGGGACGCCGATCGAGGTGGCGGACAAGGCCTTCGCAGGCCTGGCCCCGATGCCGCCCTTCATCCTGCTCGGCCTCGTCGGCCCGGCGATCGCGTTGCACAACAACGAGACCCTCGCCAAGGCGTTCCCCGAGCGCTTCTACGTCTCGGAGAACCTGCGCCGTGTCGTGGCCGCCAAGAAGGCGGCCATCTACGCCTGGCCCGAGGGCAAGCCGGTCGTCGACCCCGAGGTCGAGGCGCTTTTCGAGAAGCCGGCCGACCCGGTGGTGCTGTCGACCGAGGAGGTCCGCGAGCGGGTGCTCGGCGTCCTCGCGGACGAGGCGCGGCGGATGCTCGACGAGGGCGTCGCCCAGGCCCCCATGGACCTCGACCTCGCGATGATCACCGGCGCCGGCTTCCAGTTCTGGAACGGCGGGCTCACCCCGCTGCTCGACCGCGAGGGCGTCTCGGAGCAGGTGACCGGGCGGCGCTTCCTGCCACCGGGCGCGGCCAGCGTCCCCGCCTGAGGCGAGCAGCCGGCCCAGGCGCGTGGGCGGCAAGCCGACCGGTTGGTTTGCCCGCCACCCCCCGTCAGGGGCCCCCCACCACAGGCGGGTGGGGCC
>JAICSZ010000444.1 GCA_025936615.1 Pedococcus sp.
GCCCGAGGAGGTGCAGCGCGCGGCGCAGGAGGCGCACGACCTCTGGGTGCGCCTCGGTCGCCGCTGCGATGTCGGCCGCTCGCAGGGCCCAGTGGAACGCCGCTGCAACGTCTCCCGCCCGGTGGTGGTGCTCGGCGACGAGCATGCTGGTCGCGAGGTCAGGTGACCCGCGGTCGAGGTCGGCCTCCAGCAGCGAGGCGAACGCGGCATGCAGGCGCCGACGCTCCGCGGCCGGCAGGCTCGACTCGAGCACCTCGGCCTGGAGCGGGTGGTGGAACCAGTAGCCGTCCAGTGGCTGGGCGTCGAGCACCTCGGCTTCGAGGCACTCACGCAACAGCGGAGCGGGGTCGCCCACGCCAGCCAGCTCCGCGGCATACGCCAGGTCCCGACCACGGGCCACGCGCGCGCCGACGGCGATGACCCTCGCCAGCTCCCTGGCGGCCGGTGACAGCCCGTGCCAGCGACGTAGCACCGCTTCGGCCAGGTCGTCCGGGAGCGCCTGGTCGCCGAGGGTGGTCGCGTTCGCCGGCAGGCCGGCGACGAGCAGGCGGTTGAGGTACGCATTTCCGCCGGTGCGCTCGTACACCTCGCGAACCAGGCCGTCGTGGGGGACGTCGCCCAGGAAGGCAGCCAGCTGGTCGCGGGTCTCCTCGAGGTCGAGCGGTCCGAGGTTCAGCTCGGCGAAGCCGGGTAGCCGACGCACATCGGCGAGCCAGTGCTGGAGCGGGTGCCCGGCCCCCACCTCGCCGCGCCGCAACGTCATGAGGACTGCGAGGCGACGCGTCGTGAGGCTGGAGAGCACCCACATCGCCACGTCCAGGCTGGCGGGATCGGCCCACTGGAGGTCGTCGAGGACCAGGGCAACCGGATGCGTCGCGCACTCGGCCTCGAGCCAGCCGTCGAACCGGTCGGCCGCCTGGGCGGTCCCGCCCGTGGTGTCGAGCGCCGGCCGGTCCTGCGCCGGCAGCGCCCGCACGGCGGTGCGCAGCGGCAGCAAGGGCACGCTGAGCGAGGAGAGCGGCAGGCAGGCGCCGGTGAGCGTCACCACCTCGGGGACCATGGAGCACGCGTGCTGCACGAGGCGGGTCTTGCCGACGCCGGGGTCGCCCGAGACCAGCAGCGCCCCACCCCGGCCCTGGCCGGCCCCGTGGAGCAGCTCGGACACGACCTCGACCTCGGCGCCACGGCCGACGAAGCCGGGTGCCGCGGACGACCCGTCCGGTGGTGGCACGTCATCCAGTCTCTGCCCGGCGGGCAGGGGTGGTCATCCCCCTTTTGAGGGGGTGGGGCGCCAGGTCTCAGGGGGTGCGCCCGATGTGGTGCCGGGGTGCCCGGCCGGACTGTGGAGGCACGGCACAACGCCACCTCTCACACCGCTCAGGAGCACACCGTGAACCGCACCCAGCACCAGCACCGACGGGGCCTTCCCGTCATCGCCACCACCATCCTCGCCATCGGGCTCGGCGCCCTGCCCGCCGCGGCTCGCCAGGACCAGGGAACCGCCGAGCCGACCCCAGCCGCCACCTACTTCTGCGCGCTCCAGCGCGTGGACACCCAGTTCGTCGCCTGTGACGAGCTGACGGGGAACGGGGTGCCGGCACCCGCCTGGGTGGACGAGAGGTGACTCGACCCGGTACCCCATCGTGACCCCAGCGCCCGGCGCGTTGGGGTCACGGCCGTGCGAGGAGGGCCGGTCCTGCGCCTGGGGACACAGCCGACGTCGCGTCGGCGCCACGGCATACCCTGAGCCAATGGCCACCCTCGACGAGCTCT
Source organism: Pedococcus sp. (assembly GCA_025936615.1). Next base: position 1,774 of record JAICSZ010000444.1, read on the forward strand.
TGCACGCCGCCGTCCAGGGAGTCGGGGGAGTCGAGCGGCCCGGCCAGGTCGAGATGGCGCACGCCGTCAAGGAGGCGATCGACAGGGACGAGCACCTGTTGGTCCAGGCGGGCACTGGCACCGGCAAGTCGCTCGCCTACCTCGTGCCCGCCGTCATGCACGCCCAGGACACGGGCAAGCCGGCGGTCGTCGCCACGGCCACCCTCGCCCTGCAGGCCCAGATCGTCGACCGGGACATGCCGCGCCTCGCCGACGCGCTGACCCCGCTGCTCGGCCGGCGACCGACCTACGGGCTGGTCAAGGGCCGCCGCAACTACCTGTGTGCCCACAAGCTCGAGGGTGGCTTCCCCGATGACGAGGAAGGGCTGTTCGACGTGGGCGAGGTCGACCGCGCCGCGTCACGGCTGGGCCAGGAGGTGGTGAGGCTGCGCGAGTGGGCCGAGGTCACCGAGTCCGGTGACCGCGACGAGCTGGTGCCCGGCGTGAGCGAGCGCGCCTGGCGGCAGGTGTCGGTCAGCGCCCACGAGTGCATGGGGAGCAAGTGCCCGGCGATCGCGGACTGCTTCGTGGAGCGGTCGAGGGACGCTGCGGCGGACTGCGA
>JAICSZ010000132.1 GCA_025936615.1 Pedococcus sp.
CCACTCGGCGGCCAGCTTCGTGGCGGACCACATCGCCCAGAGCACCGACTCCGCCGTGACGCCCGGGGCCCAGCGCCGGCCCGGTTGGTCGCTGACTGCGGCGGCATCGCAACCGGCCCCCAGGATGGTTGCCACTCGGCGGGCCGGGTTGGCCTCGGTGCCGAGCTCCTGCAGCGCGCCGGGTCGGAGCACCGCCTCTGCGAGCAGCTCGTCGCTGGTGCGGCCACCGCCGCGGGCGAGCTCGTCACTGCGCAGCCCCCGACGCTGCCGTCGCAGGCTCACGGCGTCGGCGCCGCCCAGCGGCGAGAGCAGGGCGTCCACGGCGACCTGCGGCGGCACGGCGTCGACCTCCCCCTGCGCCAGCTGGAGCACGACGCGCAGCAGCGCCAGCAGGGGGCGCACCGCCACCTCGTCGCGCACCGGCAGGTCGGTGGCGCTGCCGGCGACCGGGACGCCGGCGGCCATCAGGACGCGGCGCAGCGTCGACGTCCGCCCTTGGCCGCGCACGACGACCGCCATCTCGGACCAGGGCACATCGCCGCGAAGGTGGGCCTCGCGCAGCTCGGCGGCGACCAGGCTCGCCTCCTGGCTGACCGCCCGCACGAGCCGCACCTCGACCGCCCCACCCGGCCGACCGGGTGCGCTCTGGCGCTGGGCGCCACCCCCGACCGCGCCGATCTTGGGGGCCACGCGGGCGGCGGCGGAGTGCACGGCCCCCGGCAGCCGGTGTGCCGTGGGCAGCACGAGCGTGGGCCCTTCACCGAGGGTGCGCCACCGGTCGCCGAGGAAGCGAGGGTCCGCGCCGCGGAAGGTCTGGACCGCGGAGTCCGGGTCGCCGAGCAGGACCACGTCGATGCCGGGGGCGAGCACGGTGCCCAGCAGCCGGACCGCGGCGGCGGTGAGCTCCTGGGCGTCATCGACGACGACGAGGCGCAGGGTGTCGCGGAGCCGGGCCATCGCCTCCGGGTCCTCCTCGAGCAGGTCGGCGGCCGCACCGAGGATCCACGCCGGGTCATAGGCGCCCGGGGCGGACAGGGCGGTCACCTGGTCGTACTCCTCCAGGACGTCGGCCGCGGCCACCCACTCGGGACGGTCGTGCCCACGGCCGAGGTCGCGCAGCCGGTCGGCGTCGACGTCGTGCTCGACCGCGCGCATGAGCAGGTCACGCAGCTCGGCCCGGAAGCCCTTGGTGGGCAGCGCCTCGAGCACCCGCGCCGGCCAGCTCGGGCCGGGCGTCTCGCCCGAGGCGTGGCCGGCCAGGAGCTCGCGCAGGATGACGTCCTGCTCGGGACCGCTGAGCAGGCGAGGGGTCGGGTCGCCGCACAGCGCCGCGGCCTGGCGCAGGATGCCGAAGCCGAACGCCTGGTGGGTGCGCGCGAGCGGCTCGGTCGAGGTGCGGCCCAGCCGGGCGGTGACCCTCTCGCGCAAGGAGCCGGCCGCCAGCCGCGAGGAGGTGAGCAGCAGGCACTGGTCGGGGCGCAGGCCGTCGCGCTCCACGCGGTCCACCACGACCTCTACGGCGGTGGTCGTCTTGCCGGTGCCGGGGCCGCCGAGGACGCGCAGCACGCTGCCCCGGTGGTCGACCACGGCCTGCTGGACGTCGTCGAGCGGCGGCGGCTGGACCACCAGGCTCGGGGCGCGGCGCAGGGTCAGCATCGACCCGATTCCATCACGCCCGACCGACACCGGACGCTACGGACAGGACCCGACCCGCCGCGCGACAACGACCGGCGCGAGGCCGCGCCCCGCCCACAGTGGCGCTGGTGCTGTCGAGCGGCGCTGCCACACCCGCGCCACTCGACAGCAGCTGCGCCACGGTGGGACGCCCGATGTTGGTGGGAGATGCGCGTCAGGAGCCGGGGCCGGGCCAGCGGGCGCGGGCCAGGTCCACCCGGCGGCCGTCCACCGGCCCGCCCACGAGCGCGGTGCCCTCCTCGCGGTAGTGCGCGAGGGCCTCGCCCTCGTGGCACAGCGGGAAGTACCCGCCGGCCCGGATCACCCGCCACCAGGGGACGTCCGAGCCGTAGCGCGCCATGACGTTGCCGACCCCCCGCGGGCCCCCACGTCCGAGCAGCTTGGCGATGTCGCCGTAGGTCATCACCATCCCCGGCGGGATCTGGTCCACCACGTCGAGCACGTCGTCGGCGAACTCGCTCGGCAGCCCGAAGTCCCCCACGCCCACACCCACCAACCGCCTCAGTACACCGGCAGGCTCGGGTCGACGTCGTGCACCCAGGCGAGCACCCCACCGGTCAGGTTGGCCACGTCGCCGCGGCCGGTGCCGGCCAGCAGCCCGGCCGCCTCGCCGGAGCGGACGCCGGACTTGCACATGAGCACGACGGGTATGCCGCGTGGCAGCTCCTCCGCGGCCGTCCCCTCCCGGAACCGGTCCAGGTGGATGGCGCGGGCGCCGGGGATGGAGACCACCTCCCGCTCCCCCGGCTCGCGCACGTCGACCAGCTCGAACTCCCGCTCACCGCGCTCGCGCGCCGCGAGCATGGTCGCCAGCTCGGTCGCGGTCACCTCCGCGAAGGTGCCGGGAACGGCGCCGACGGCAGTCTCCGACGCGACCGGCGCACCCGGCATACCGCAGAACTGCTCGTAGTCCACGAGCGAGGTGACCGTCGGCGCCTCGCCGCACACCGGGCAGTCGGGGTTGGCGCGCACCGTGAGGGAGTCCCAGGTCTGGCGCAGCGAGTCGTGCACCAGCAACCGCCCCACGAGCGGATCGCCTTGTCCCACAACGAGCTTGATGGCCTCGGAGACCTGGACCGAGCCCACCGCCGCGCACAGGACCCCGAGCACCCCGCCAGTCGCGCACGATGGCACCGCGTCCGGCGGCGGCGGGTCGGGGAACACACAGCGGTAGCACGGGCCGTACCCGGCGAACCACACCGAGACCTGTCCGTCGAACCGGTAGATCGACCCCCACACGTGCGGCAACCCGAGCAGCACGCAGGCGTCGTTGACGAGGTAGCGGGTCGGGAAGTTGTCGGCGCCGTCGAGGACCACGTCGTAGTCGGCCAGGACCTCCAGGGCGTTGGTCGAGTCGAGCCGCAGGTCGTGCCGCACCACGGTCACCAGTGGGTTGATCCGGGCCACCGTCTCGGCCGCCGACTCGGTCTTGGGGCGCCCCACGTCGTCGACGCCGTGGACGACCTGGCGCTGCAGGTTCGAGGCGTCGACCACGTCGTCGTCCACGACGCCGATGGTGCCCACGCCGGCCGCGGCGAGGTACATCAGGGCCGGCGAGCCCAGCCCGCCCGCGCCGACGACCAGGACGCGCGCGTTCTTGAGCCGGCGCTGTCCCTCGAGCCCGACCTGGGGCAGCAGGATGTGGCGGGCGTAGCGGGCCCTCTCCTCGGTGGTGAGCTCGGCCGCTGGGGCGACGAGCGGCGGGATGGCCATGTGACCCACGTTACCCGTGCGTACGATGGCTCCGACAGCGCAGCCCGGCCCACTCGGCTGCCCCCGCTCCTGAGAGGCACCGCATGCCCCTTCGCGCCGCATCGCGCACCGACGTGGCCAGGCAGTCCGGCCAGCGACTGCCCCGCTCGGCCCGGCGCGCCCAGCTCCTCGAGGCGGCCCAGGCCGCGTTCGTCGAGTCGGGGTACCACGCCGCCGCCATGGACGACATCGCCGACCGGGCGGGCGTCTCCAAGCCGGTGCTCTACCAACACTTCCCGGGCAAGCTCGAGCTCTACCTCGCACTGCTCGACAAGCACTCCGAGGCGCTCGAGCAGCTGGTCCGGGAGGCGCTGGCCTCCACCACCGACAACAAGGAGCGGGTCTACGCCGCGATCCAGGCGTACTTCGACTTCGTCTCGCGCGACGGTGCCGCGTTCCGGCTGATCTTCGAGTCGGACCTGACCAACGAGTCGGCGGTGCGCAACCGGCTCGACGCGGTCGGGCTGGTGTGCGCCGAGGCGGTGGCCGAGGTCATCGCAGAGGACACCGGTCTGTCCGACGAGGACGCCTCGCTGCTGGGCATGGCTTTGACCGGCCTCGCCCAGGTCTCGGCGCGGCACTGGCTCGCCCAGGGCTCGGACGTGCCCCGGGACGAGGCCGCCCAGCTGGTGGGCGCGCTGGCGTGGCGCGGCCTCGGGTCGTTCCCCAAGGTGGCCGGGGAAGGTTCCTGACCAGCGGCTCGTTAGCCTTCACCGACAGACCAGCCCGCGTATGCCGCGTGGGCACCCTGAACAGAAAGGCACCACCGTGGAGGTCAAGATCGGCGTGCAGAACGTCGCTCGTGAGATCACCTTCGAGACCGACGCGAGCGCCGAGGACGTCGCCAAGGCCGTCAGCGCCGCCGTCGAGAACGGCACGGCGCTCACGCTGTCGGGCGAGAAGGGCCGTCAGCTGCTGGTCCCGGCGGGAGTGCTGGGATACGTGCAGATCGGTGAGTCCGAGAAGCGCGGCGTGGGCTTCGGCAACATCTGAGCACGCTGCTGACCTGCAGGTTTACCGGCAAGTTGTGTCCGGTCCGTGACCGTGTCGCGGCCGCCTCGGACGTGCGAAACGCCGACAAACCGTGTTGAGTTGGCGACGCGTGGGTATCCATACTCCACAGTTCACACGAAAGTGAGGCAACACATGGAGATCATCGGTGTCATTATCGCGGGCGCCATCATCGGCGCCCTGGCCAAGCTGGTCATGCCGGGCAAGCAGGCCGGCGGGATCATCATCACGATCATCCTGGGCATCATCGGCGTCATCATCGGCTACTACCTCGCCGCCGCGCTCGGAGTCGCGGCCACCAACGGCATCGACTGGTTGCGCTGGATCATCAGCATCATCGTCGCGGTCATCCTGATCGCGATCTACGGAGCCGTCACCGGCCGCCGCAACACTGCGGTCTGACACTCGCCGCCTCACGCGCGAGGGCCCGGTCCACGACGGACCGGGCCCTTCGCCGTGTCGCGGTCGGTGTCAGGCTGCCAGGTGTCAGGCTGCCAGGCCCAGGCGACCCATCCGGCGGGTGTGCTCATCCGTGAGGCGGGCGAACATGCGGCCCAGCTCGGCGAGGTCGGCGCTCGGCCGGTTCGAGCCGCCGTCGCCGCCCACGAGCAGCGAGGCGAGGGCGTCCCGCTCAACGGCCACCTGCTGCGCCTGGGACAGCGCCTCGCCGACGAGCCGACGGCCCCAGAGGGCGAGCCGTCCGGCGATCTTCGGGTCGGCCCTGATCCCCTCGCGCACCACCTTGACGACGAACTCCGCCTGCCCCACGTCCTGCATCGCGGTCTGCACCAGGTCACGCGTGGAGGGGTCCACGTAGGCCGCGACCTCGCGGTAGAAGTCGGTGGCGATCCCGTCGCCGACGTAGGCCTTGACGAGCCCCTCGAGCCAGGTGCTGGGCCGGGTCCGCTCGTGAAAGGCGTCGATCGGCCCGATGAACGGGGCCATCGCCGTCTGCGGGTCGACGTCCATGTCGCGCATCCGCGCCACGAGCAGCTCGTAGTGCCGGAACTCGGCCACGGCCAGCGCCGCCACCGACGCCTTGAGCGGTTGGGAGGGAGACAGCTCGGAGTCCCCGGCCAGCCGGGTGAACGCGGTGAGCTCGCCGTAGGCGAGCGCGCCGAGCAGGTCCGCCACCGCCTCGCGGTACGACGGGTCGGCCAGCCACTCGTCCTGCGTCATGGACCGACACCCTAGTGGCGGCTGGTGGCGCCGATTCGGGTGTGTCGGCGGGTTGCCGGTAGAATGAGCGGGTCAAAGGTGCCCGGTCGGCACGACTTGCTGCGGAACACGGTTCCGCACCCCCTGACGAAGAACTCCGATCGGCCCGCTGCGCGGCTCTCCCCGATGCGGGACGGGCCCCGATCGAGAGAACTTCATGACCGACACGGCAACACCGACCACTGCTGCCCCCGAGACGCTGACCTTCGCCGACTTCGACGTCCACCCGGACATCGTCGCCGCCTTGGCCGACGCGGGCATCATCCACCCCTTCCCGATCCAGGCGATGACCCTGCCGGTGGCCCTCGGGGGTCACGACATCATCGGCCAGGCGAAGACGGGCACCGGCAAGACGCTGGGCTTCGGGGTCCCGATCCTCAACCGGGTCGTCTCGCCGACCGACGACGGCTGGGCCACGCTGCCCCACGCCGGCAAGCCGCAGGCCCTCGCCGTGGCACCGACCCGTGAGCTCGCGGTCCAGGTGGCGGGCGACATCGAGCGCGCGGGCAGGCGCCGCGGGGTTCGCGTCCTCACCGTCTACGGCGGGCGCGCCTACGAGCCGCAGATCGACGCCCTCAAGCGCGGGGTCGAGATCGTCGTCGGCACTCCTGGCCGGCTCATCGACCTGGCCAAGCAGGGGCACCTCGACCTCTCCCACGCCAAGACCGTCGTGCTCGACGAGGCCGACGAGATGCTCGACCTCGGGTTCCTCCCCGACGTCGAGAAGCTGCTTGCCATGACCTCGCCGAGGCGCCAGACGATGCTGTTCTCGGCCACCATGCCGGGTGCCGTGGTCGCGCTGGCCCGCCGCTACATGACCCAGCCCACCCACATCCGCGCGATGAGCGAGGAAGGCGACAACGCCCACACCGTCAAGGCGGTCGAGC
>JAICSZ010000311.1 GCA_025936615.1 Pedococcus sp.
CATCCCCGCGTCAGATCCGCAGCTCATGAGTCCGCTCCCTGGGTGGCGAAGCCGCGGTCGGCGGCGTACTCGGTCAACAGCTCCCGCAGCTGGCGTCGCCCACGGTGGAGGCGTGACATCACCGTGCCGATCGGCGTCTCCATGATCTCCGCGATCTCCTTGTAGGCGAAGCCCTCCACGTCGGCGAGGTAGACAGCCATGCGGAAGTCCTCGGGCAGCTGCTGCAGTGCCCGCTTCACCTCGGTGTCGGGCAGGTGGTCGAGCGCCTCCATCTCGGCCGAGCGCAGCCCGCTGGAGCTGTGCGACTCGGCACGGTGCAGCTGGTAGTCCTCGATCTCGGAGGCGTCGGACTGCTGTGGCTGCCGCTGCTTCTTGCGGTAGGTGTTGATGTAGGTGTTGGTCAGGATGCGGTACATCCACGCCTTGAAGTTGGTGCCGGGACGGTACTGGTGGAAGGCCGCGAACGCCTTGGCGTAGGTCTCCTGCAGCAGGTCCTCGGCGTCGGCGGGGTTGCGCGTCGTGCGCATGGCCGCGGAGTAAAGCTGGTCGAGCAGGGGCATCGCCTCACGCTCGAAGCGGGCCATGCGCTGCTCGCGGGTCTCGGTGGCGACGTCGACGGTGGCGTCGGACGTGGCGTCGTTGGCAGGGGTCTCAGTCATCACCCTCCAGCCTAGTCCGGCGACTGACGGGTTTCCGGTCGCGGGCCGCGGCGCGGTCAACACGGGCACAAGCGCCTCCTCGATGGATCGTGTCCGTGGGTTCCAACTGTTCGCGGCAGGGCGCCATTCCCGACCTGCCGGTATGCCGCGTGGGCGGGTTGCGTCCGCCGGTCCACCGGGTCGCCCGGCGAGGTCGGCCCGGGCATGAGACCGTGGGATGGTGATGACGGCATGGCGGTGATGCGCGGTCGCGACGCGGCTCGCCTCGCGTACGGCACGGGGCTGCTCCTGGCGCCGGACGTCACGGTGGGAGCGCTCGCAGGTCGACGGCTCGACGGGCGGTCACGGCTCGTCGTCCGGGTGCTCGGCGCGCGGCACATCACCCAGGCGCTGTTGCTGCGCAGGGAGGAGCCGGGCTCGCTACTGCGCCGCGCCGGACGCGCCACGGACCTCCTGCACGCCGGCAGCATGGCCCTGTTGGCGGCACTCGCGCCGGGGTGGGAGCGGGCGGCGCTCACCGACGCGGCCCTCGAGGTGCTGCTCGCCGGTCCTGCCCAGCCCCGCCCCCCGAAGGGCCCGGGGACCAAGGTGGTGGGACCGCTGCCCGCGGACGTGTTCAACGACGAGGAGTCCCGGGCCCGACGCCAGCAGGACCACAACACCTCCAGGCAGCTGGCGATCTACGACGCCCTGGTCTCGATGAACGGCGCGGGGCTCGAGGGCGCGAAGCAGGCCCTGCGGGAGTCGCTCGCTGCACGAGGGCTGGCGGAGCCACCGGTGACCTGGCTGGAGGCCGTCGCGGCCGAGATGGCCCAAGGCCGGATCTACGTCGTCAGCGGCACCTCGTTGCAGGACGCGGGCATCCTCGCCGAGCGCGGCAAGGTGCTGGCCGGCCCGGCGGACCTGCGCCCGCGCCAGCTCGAGCAAGGTCAGGTCGGCAGCCCCAGGACGTAGGCCTCCTCGCCGTCGTGGCGCTCCCCCGCCGCCTCTGCGAAGGCCTCGAGCGCGCCGGCGAGGGTGCGCCGCCGGGTGACGGGCATGCTCCCCATCACCTCCAGGATGGAGGCGCGCCGGTAGCCCATGACGCGTTCGACGATGTCGTGTCCGCGTCGGGTGAGGTCCAGGACGAGGTAGCGGCGGTCCGCGGGGTCGTCGGTCCGCTCCAGCAGGCCGGCCACCACCAGACGCTCCACGGTCCTCGTCGCGTTGGACGGGTGGACCCCCAGCGCCGCCGCGACCTGGCCGAGGTTGAGCCTGCCGCGACTGGCGACCAGCACGAGCACCCGCAGTTGGGGCAGGGACACCTCGTCCTCGACCTCCGCCACCGACCGGGCGACAACCCCCACCAGCACCCGGGCTGCACGCATCACGGCGTCGGCCTGCCGAGCCGGGTCGTCTGCAGTGGGTCCCTTCGCAGCCATGGCGGCCAGTATGCCATTCGTTGCGCTTACGCAACGGTTGTATTTGCGCAGCAGACCGTGTGGTGTGAACCTGAGTTGGGTACTTGCGGAGAAGCAACCATTGCTCCACCGCACCGCCCCACAGCCCCATGTCCGACCGAGAGCCGCCAGCCGCCACCCCCGAGGAGAGCCGACCGTGCGCCGTCCAACCCAGCCACCCGCATCCCCCGCCGTCCACGGCATCGACCGGATGGTCCGCAACGTCCGGCACGGCCGGTTCGAGCGCAGCCTGTCGGCCCTGACCGCGGCCGGAGCCGTCGTGACCGCTGCGGAGATCTACTTCGAGCACGACAAGGCGAGCTTCGGTGACCCCTGGATGTGGGCTCCCGTCGCGCTCGGCCCGGTCGCCGCGGCAGCCGGGGTCGCCGGGGTGGTGAGCCACCGCGCGGCCAAGACGGCCCTCCCGCTGGCCTCGGCCGTGGTCGTCGCCAACGGCCTGCAGGGCACCTACCTGCACGCCCGCGGCATCGCGCAGAAGCCGGGCGGGTGGCGCAACTGGCGCTACAACATGGAGATGGGACCACCCCTGTTGGCCCCGCTCCTGGTGACGCTCGTCGGAGGAATGGGCCTGCTCGCCGCCGTGCTGCGGAGGGAGAAGTGACCGCCCGCAGCGACAAGAGCAGGAAGCGCACCGCAACCACCACACCCGGTGCCAAGCTCTCGCTCGACCGCGCGCATGGTGGGGGCCGCTACCCCGGCTTCGACACGCTGGCGCAGTCCAAGCACTGGGACACCGCAACCACCGGCGTCGTCGCCCCTCGCGTCGGCATCCCGATGCACCTGCGGTTCTTCACCCAGCGGGAGGAGGCCCTGGCGTGCGCGCTCACCGACCAGCTGCTCGGCCAGCACGAGGACCCGAGGGTGCCGGTCGTGCGGATGATCGACAGCCGGCTCGCCGAGAGGCAGGCCGACGGCTGGCACCACGTCGACATGCCGAGGGACGACCAGGCGTGGCGGACCACCCTGGCCGCGCTCGACGACGACGCCCGTGACGCCTACGGCGTCGGCTTCGCCGAGTGCTCCTGGGCGGACCAGGAGTCCGTGCTGCGTGCCGTCCAGCGCGCCACGGGGAAGTGGCACGGTATGCCGCCGGGCTCGGTCTGGAGCCTGTGGACCCGTTACGCGGACGCCGCCTTCTACTCCCACCCGTGGGCCTGGGACGAGATCGGGTTCGGCGGCCCCGCCTACCCCCGTGGGTACAAGAACCTCGGCCTGGACGCGCGTGAGCCGTGGGAGGTCGCCGACGCCAACCGGAGCCTGGACCCGCTCGCTGACCCGGAGTCCACGTGACGGCCGTCAAGGGACTCGACACCCGCAGCGTGCGCCGCCGCAACGAGTCGGCGTGGCTGGTCCCGGCGAACGGCCACGACGTCAACCGCCAGCTCCGCGCCGACATGCGCACCTTCGACGACGACGACGAGGTCGACCTCGGCATCGTGGGGTGCGGGGCCGGTGGATCCACCCTCATGCAGCGGCTGGCGCGCCAGGGCTGGCGGGTCGTCGCCCTGGACGCCGGCCCCTTCTGGGACCCCGAGCGCGACTGGGTCAGCGACGAGGCCGGCTCGCACCACCTCTACTGGAACGAGACCCGGGACATCGCCGGCGAGGACCCGGTCCCACTGGGCTCCAACAACTCCGGGCGCGGCG
>JAICSZ010000082.1 GCA_025936615.1 Pedococcus sp.
CGTCACCGGCAACCCGGCCAACACCAACGCGCTCATCGCGATGAGCAACGCCCCCGACATCCCCAAGGAGCGGTTCGCGGCCCTGACCCGGCTCGACCACAACCGCGCGATCTCCCAGCTGGCTGCCAAGCTCCAGGTCCCGGTCACCGAGATCCGCAAGATGACGATCTGGGGCAACCACTCGGCCACGCAGTACCCCGACCTGTTCCACGCCGAGGTGTCGGGCAAGAACGCGGCCGAGGCCGTGGGTGACCAGGACTGGCTCGAGAACACCTTCATCCCCACTGTCGCCAAGCGCGGCGCAGCGATCATCGAGGCGCGCGGCGCCTCGTCGGCCGCCTCGGCCGCGTCGGCCACGGTCGACCACGCCCGCGACTGGGCGCTCGGCACCCCCGAGGGCAACTGGGTGTCGATGTCGGTCTGCTCCGACGGCTCCTACGACGTGCCCGAGGGCCTCATCTCCTCATTCCCGGTGACCGTCAAGGACGGCGCCTGGTCGGTCGTGCAGGGGCTGGAGATCGACGACTTCTCCCGCGGCAAGATCGACGCCTCGGTCAAGGAGCTCGAGGACGAGCGCGACGCGGTCAGGCAGCTCGGCCTCATCTGAGGCTCCCGCCGGGGTCGACTCAGCTGCGGGGACGCAGGTCCAGCACGTTGGTGATGACCGCCAGGGCGAGCGCGAGCACCGCCAGCGTGGTGACGTCGGCCGCACGCGAGCGGACGGCAAGGCCTCCGCTGCGCGACTTGGGCAGCACCAGGCGCAGCAGGGCGGCCAGGCCTGCCCCTGCAGCGAGGACGTAGCCCCCCGCGCGGACATGGTGCAGCGCGATGACCACGAGGCCGAGCACGAGTACCGGCAGCACCGCCCACCACCAGCCGAGGCGTGGAGCGGTCATGCGCTCAGCGGGACGCGACGGCGAGCTGGCGCTCGGCGGCGGCCACGACGTTGGTCAGGAGCATCGCGCGGGTCATCGGTCCCACTCCCCCGGGGTTGGGGCTGACCCAGCCGGCCACCTCGGCCACCTCGGCGGCGACGTCGCCGGCCACCCTTGACTTCCCGTCCTCGGCGACGACCCGGCTCACGCCCACGTCGAGCACGGCCGCGCCGGGCTTGACCATGTCGGCGGTGACGAGCCCCGGCGTCCCGGCTGCGGCGACCACGATGTCGGCCCGGCGCACCTCGTCGGCGAGGTCCACGGTGCCGGTGTGGCACTGGACGACCGTGGCGTTGTCGCTGCGGCGGGTCAGCATCAGGCCCAGCGGGCGGCCTACCGTGATGCCCCTGCCCACGAGCGCGACCCGCGCCCCCGCGACCGGCACGTCGAACCGGTGCAGCAGCTCGATGATTCCTGCAGGTGTGCACGGCAGCGGCGCCGCCTTGCCCAGCACCAGCCAGCCGAGGTTCGTCGGGTGCAGGCCGTCGACGTCCTTGAGGGGGTCGACCCGCGACAGCAGCGCGAACTCGTCGAGGCCGGTGGGCTGCTGCACGAGGAAGCCGGTGCAGTCAGGGTCGGCGTTGAGCTCGTCGATGACCTTCTCGACGTCCTCCTGTGAGGAGTCGGCCGGGAGGTCGCGGCGGATGCTGGTCACGCCGATCTCGGCGCAGTCCTTGTGCTTGGCGTTGACGTACCAGCGGCTGCCGGGGTCGTCGCCGACGAGGACGGTGCCGAGGCCGGGGACGACTCCCTGCTCGCGCAGCGCGGCGACCCGCCCCCGGAGCTCGTCCTTGATGGTCGCCAGGACCGCCTTGCCGTCGAGGATGAGCGCCGTCACGGTCTCGTATCCTGCCACGCCCCCGGTCGGCCTCCGGGGCCGCCTGCGCGGCTCAGGCCGGCACCGCGTCGGACAGGGCGGCGAGGGCCCCTCTGAAGCACTCGGCTGGTGGCGTGACCAGTCCCGCGCCGACCTGGCCGGTGCCTGCGACGCGGCCGGCCATGCCGGTGTTGATCTGCGGCAGCACCCCCGTGCGCGCGACGAGGGTGACGTCGATGGCGGTGGGCGTCCCCCTGAACTCCAGGATCGGGACCTGGTATGCCGTGTGCTCACCGACCGTGATCTCGTACATCGTGCGGGTGGCCCGGAGCGCGAGCGGGACGTCGCCGCCGACGAACCGGACGATGGCCGGGGCGGCCGCCATGGCGAAGCCGCCGATGCCGGCGGTCTCGGTGATGGCGGAGTCGCCGATGTCGGGGTTGGCGTCGTCGGGGCCGTAGTCGCCGAGGAACAGCCCGTCGGGGGTGTTGGCGGGACCGGTGAACCACTGCTTGCCTGTGCCGGAGGTGCGGATGCCGAAGTCGGTGCCGTTGCGCGCCATCGTGGTGACGACGGTCGAGCCGGGGATGCCCTCGGCTGCAAGGGTGGACAGCTTGCAGGCCGGCATGCCCAGGTTGAGGAAGAAGTGCTCGTTGGCGCCGCTGAACCGCACCGCCTCCGCGATCTCGGAGGTGCTGCCCTCAGCGGCGATCAGGTGGGGCACCAGCTCGCGCAACAGCATGAGCGACCCGGCGCGGTTGCGGTTGTGGCCCTCGTCGCCCATCTGGAGCATCTGGGCGATGATCGCCTTGACGTCGATGCGGCCGGCCCGCTGCACCGCCTGCTGCAGCAGTGGACCCAGGACGGTGTTCATCCAGTGCAGCCGGTCGAGGACCTCCGGGCCGTAGGCGCCGTAGCGCAGCACCTTGCCGAGCCCTTCGTTGAGCGTCGACCACGAGGTGTTGTCGTGCACCTCGTCGCGCAGCTCGTAGACCCACATCGACGGGCTGACCACGCCAGCCATCGGCCCGACGGCACCGCGGTGGTGGCACGGCTCGAGGGTGATCCCGTCGCCCTTGGCCAGCGTGGCCTCGGCGTCCTCCGGCGTGCCGGCGAGGCCCTCGAAGAGCATCGCGCCGATGAGCGCGCCCTTGAGCGGCCCGGAGGCCCGGTCCCACTCGATCGGTGGTCCGGCGTGCAGGAAGGTGCCCCGCTCGAGACCCAGTGCCTCGCTTGCGGGGCGCACGTCGACGAGGTCTGCGCCCGCCTCGGTCATCCGTTGCAGTGCGAGCGCGTTGGCGTGGGCGCGGCGCGGGTCGGCCATGACCCTGGCCAGGTCGTCCGTCGTGCCGTCCATGGGTGGCTGCCACTGCGCCTCTGTCACGACGACGGCCTGTGACCGCAGGGCGTCGGCGAACAAGCTCACGCCGGCGGTCGCGACAACCGGCTCCTCGACCAGCCACCGAGGCGGCGCTCCCGCGGATCCTTCCCCGGTTCGAGGTGGTGTCGGCCGGGAGTCCGTGGCGGTGCCACCTCGCGCAGGAGCAACTGGGGCGTCGCCGGTGAGCAGCCCGACGGCGTGACGAGTCGCCTGCGCGTTGGACAGGAACACGTGCGCCCCGGCGCCGGCCAGCGCGTCGGCGGTCCGGGTGAGGTTCTGAGGATCGGCCGCGGTGCCGGTGAGCGAGACCACGACGGGGAGGCCACGGTCGTCTGCGGCGGCCGTCTCCCGCGCGGCGCGGACGACCTCGGCCAGCTCCGGCCCCGGGTCGGGATGGGCGCCGTGGCCGAGGACGAGGTCGAGCAGCAGCACGCCGCAGCTCGGGTCGGCGGCCTCCGTGGCGATCCGCTCGGAGCGCAGGCTCGGGTCGATCATCGGGTGGGGTCGTCCGCGGGTCAGGACGTCGTCGCCGAAGTCGATGACGACGTGGCCCTCCCCATGCAGGTCGGGGCCGAGGCCCAGCTCGGGGGACAGCGGGATGTTCGAGCGGAGCGGGCCCAGCGACTCCCCCGCCACGAGCATCGCCTCGTCCGCCAAGGTCCCGCCACAGAACAGCCCGCGCAGGTACCTCTCGCGAGTCTTTGAGGGGTTTGCCGCACCAGGACCCGTCAAACCCCCCAAAGACTCGGGGGTGGTGGGAGTGGGCGGCTGCCAGGTGGGCCAGGTGGGTACCTCGCGCCCCAGCTCGTGCAACAGCGACTCGACGGCGGCCGTCAGGTCCGGCCGGCCGGCCCCGAGCGTCGCCCAGTGGACCGGCACACCCAGCCCCGCGGCATACGTCTCGAGGTCGGCGACCACCTCGGGGGCCGGCGGCTTCGAGACGACGACCACCACCTGGGTGTCCTCGTCGGCGGCCAGTGCGGCGAGCGCCTGGCGAGTGGAGCGCCCCGCCACTGCCGCGGACAGGTCCCGGCCGCCGACGCCGAGGCAGTGGCTGACCCCCACCCCGGCAGCGTCGAGCAGCGCCATCACCTGCTGCGCGCCGGTGCCGGAGGCGGCCACGATGCCGACCGGGCCGCGCGCGACGACGTTCGCGAACCCCAGGGCCACCCCGCCGACCACGGCAGTCCCGCAGTCGGGACCCATGAGCAGCACCTCGCGCTCGGCGGCGACGTCCTTGAGCCGCACCTCGTCCTCGACCGACACGTTGTCGGAGAACACCATGACCGGCACGCCCTGGGCGAGTCCGTCGAGGGCCTCGGTGGTGGCGTGCTCACCGGGCACCGACACGAGGGCGAGGTTCGCGCCGCCGCGTCGGACCGCGCGCCCCAGCGTCCGCGGCGGCGGCTCCTCCCCGGACCCACCCGCCGAGCCGGCGCCGGCGACGCGGAGACCCGCGAGCGCCTCCTCGAGCGCGGCCAACCCCGCCGCGACACCGGTGTCGTCCTCTCCGCGGACGGCGACGAGCAGGTCGTTGGGCTCGCAGTCCCCGGGGACCTCGAAGCCCATGGCGCGGACCACGTCGAGGTTGAGCTCGGTCGCCATCGCCACCTGGGCGGCCCGGACCCCGGGAGCCGCGGCCACCTGGCGCGAGACCAGCATGAGGGTCACCGAGTCGTGGTAGCCGCCCTTGCGGAGCTCGACGTGGTCGGTCATGCGACCAAAGCCTTGTCGTGCAACGCATCCAGACAGCCGGTCAGCCCGGCCAGCAGGTCAGCGCCGGAGGTGTGGCCGACCGCCAGCACCTCCGCCGCCGCGCTGGACACTCCCACCGCGTCGCCGGCGACGAGCGCCTCACCGAGGTCGATCACCGGCGGCACTGCATACCCCTGCGCCGCCTCCGCCAGCAGGGCCGCACTCAACGTGGTCGTCGCGGGGAGTCGTGGCACCACCGCGCCCCACAGCCGCGGCAGGCTGCGAGCGTGCCCGAGCAGGCGCAGCCCGAGCAGCACCCCGCACAGGACGTCGTCACCGCTCGGGGTCAGGCCGGCCCCCGCACCGACCAATCGCCGCACCAGCGCCGTGAACGGACCACCGTCCACCACGCGCCCGGCCAGCTCGGCCGCATCGCCCCGCCACGTCGACGGCGACCCGGACGGCAGGTGGCTCGCGGACGCCCCGGGAGCGAGCGGCATACGGCGTGGTCGCCACTCGCGAACCGCGCGCACCCGTACCGCCGGCAGCACCACCTCACCGCCGCCGACCGTCACCACGTCGCCACGCCGCACCCCCCACCCCGCCGGGCGCACCGGCGCGGCGAGTGCCAGGGCGGTCGGCAGCCGCAACCCGCCTGGCGCCACGACCGGCAGGAGGTCGCGCTCGACCTCGAGGTACAACGCCGAAGGAAACACGGCCAGCACCGTCGCCGGGCCAGGCGGCCGCGCGAGGAGGCACGACGACCGCTGGGAGGCCGCGGCCGGCCAGGTGGTCGCAGGCGCTGCCACGGCGGACCTCTCGTTCGGCGGAGTGACCCAGCGACGCTATCGACTGCGGTTACAGTCGGCGCATGGTGAATGTTGCCAACGATCCGGCCCTTGGGCGCACGGATTTGCCATCGGCTCAGGCCCCCACGAGCCGCCTCGTCGCAGGACTGCCCCTGTCCGCCGTCCTCGACCTGCCGGCGATGGCCGGCGCCAGCGTCGAGGCCGCGCCGGACCGCCTGGCCCGCCTGGTCACCCGCGCCGTCCCGTTCGACGACCTGGCCGGTATGCCGCGTGGCGGACACCTGCTGTGCCTGCCAGCCGCGTTGGCGACCAGGCTGGAGCACGAGGGGCGTGCGGTCGTGGCGGAGGCGGCGACCGCGGGGGTGGCCGGGGTGGCCATCTGTGGACTGGCCGACGCCGGCGCGGTGTCGAGGTGGCGGGACCAGGCGCGTGAGCACGCGGTGCCGGTCGTCGTGCTGCCGGGCGGCGATGCCCAGGACGTCGTCGCCCAGGTACTCGCGGCCGTGCTCGACGAGCAGTCGGGATTGCTCGGACGGATCGAGGAGGCCAACCAGATCCTCGTCGACGTGGTGCTCGCGGGTGGCGGGCTCGAGGACCTGTGCGGGCGGCTGGCCGAGTTCCTCGGCGGCGCGACGATGGTGACCACCAGCGACGGCCGGGTGCTGGCGGAGGCGGGGTCGGAGGTGGACCTCGCGGCCGCGCACGCCGCCGGGTGCTTCGACCGCACCGGACGACTGCTCACCGAGCAGGAGCCCGTCGGGGTGCGGCCCGCCGGCACCTCGGCGGCCGGGCGGGCCATGGTCCGGATCGTCGCCGGCTCGCTGGACCACGGGCTGCTGGCGGCGTTCGTGCGGGACCGGGTGCTCGGCGTCGACGACGTGCACCTGCTCGAGCGAGCGGCGACGGTGGCGGCGCTGGCCATCACCAAGGAGCAGGCGGTCTCGGCGGTGGAGAGCAAGTACCGCGCCGAGTTCCTGCGCGACGCGCTGGCCGGCCGCGCCGGCACCCCCCCGGAGGCCGTTGCCCACGCCGCGGCGCTGGGCTGGGACATCGACCACCGGCTCGTCGTGGTGGTGGCCGAGACCGACGAGGACGACACCCGCACCACCCGCGCCCCCGACGAGGTCAGCTCGCTGCAGCAGCGGTTCGCGCGAGCCTGGGCGCAGGCGGTGGCTGTGCGCGACCCCACCGCCCCGGTCATGGGCTT
The DNA here is from genome assembly GCA_025936615.1 of Pedococcus sp. Next base: position 6,845 of record JAICSZ010000082.1, read on the forward strand.
CAGCCAGGAGGTGGTCGCCCTGTTCGCCGTGCCGGAGGGCGCCGACCAGGACACGGTCATGCGAGGGGTCGGTGAGGTGGTCCGCGTGGTCAGCGGAGACGGCGGCGGGGGCCGGCGGACGTTCTCGACGGGGGTGTCCCGGCCGGTGGCCTCACCCGATGAGCTGCCCCGGGCGTACGACGAGGCGCTCAGCGCGGTCAGTGTCGGCCGCCAGCTGCACGGCCCGTCCGCGATCACGCACTTCGACGGGCTGGGGGTGTTCCGGCTGCTCGCGCTGATCCCCGACAGCGCGGACCTCCGGCGCTTCGTCGAGGAGGCGCTCGGCGAGCTCGCGACCGACGACACCGCCGAGAACGCCGACCTGCGCAACACGCTGGGCATCCTCATCGACACCAACCTCAACGTCGCCGAGACGGCCCGCCGGCTCTTCTTCCACTACAACACCCTGCGCTACCGGATCGCCAAGCTCGAGCGGATGCTCGGACCCTTCACCACCGACCCCGAGCTGCGGCTCAAGCTGGCGCTCGCCCTCAAGGTGCACCAGATGCGTGGCATCTGAGCCACAACCACCCGGGCGACCCGCGGACGGAGGCGGCAACGCGGCATACCGGGCAAAGCACTCTTGACGAACCCTGCGCAGCGCTGGATGGCAACAATTGCCCAACGCGCCTCCCACTGTCCCCGCTAGGTTTCCGGTATCCCTGACTGGGATCGAGCCGGGTCACAACGGGGTGGCACGGTCGGTCGGCAGTGGACGAGGAGATGCGCATGTCACTGGGCTTGGGCTGGAAGCTGCACGGGGATGGTCGCACGATGGGGCCCGACGACGTCGTCGCGCCCGACGAGCGGCTGTCGTGGGGCAAGACGGTGGGCCTCGGCGCCCAGCACGTCGTGGCGATGTTCGGCGCGACGTTCGTCTTCCCGCTGGTCATGGGGCTCAACGCCCAGCTGGCCATCATGATGAGCGGAATCGCGACGATCTGCTTCCTGCTGATCGTCCAGGGCAAGGTGCCGA
>JAICSZ010000037.1 GCA_025936615.1 Pedococcus sp.
CGAACAGATGGTGGGCGCGAAACCCGTCCTGCTCCCCTCGGGCGCGGTCGTCGCCCTGGGCGACACGCGGATCGAGGTGCGCGCGACGGGTGCGGTTCCCGCCGCCTCGACGGCCCGCCCCGACGGGACCCGGGCGGTGAACCGCCGTCCGCGCGCCATCACCGCCGCCGCCCCGCCCGCGATCGCGCTCCCCGCGCCACCGGAGCCGCCGCACCGGGCACGTATCCCGTGGGTGGCAATGGCGGTGCCGATCCCGGTCGCCGCCGCGCTGGCAATGTTCCTCGGCCCCACCATGCTGGCCTTCGCCCTGATGAGCCCCCTCCTGCTGGCCGGCGCCGCGATTGGTGACCGCCTGGGCAGCCGACGCGAGTATGCCGCGCGGCTGGCTGAGTACGCCCGCTCGCACGGTGCCGCCCTGGCTCGCGTCGAGGCGGCGTGCGCCGCCGAGCGTCGTTCGCGCCTGCACGCCCAGCCCGACCCGGCCGAGCTGCTCAGCATCGCCACCGGGCCCACCGCCCGCCTGTGGGAACGACGCAGGACTGACGACGATGCCCTGGTCGTGTCGCTCGGGACCTGCACTGCCCCAGCGGCAGTCCGGGTCGTTCGACCACGGGACGACGACGGCCCTGAGCACCCGCCTCTGGGCGACGTCCCGTGCACACTCCCGTTGGCCGAGGTGGGGGTGCTCGGGGTGTGCGGCGACCGGCCGCAGGCAGCGGGCGCTGTGCGAAACCTGTTGGGACAGCTGGCAGTCCTGCACTCGCCGCTGGACCTCGAGATCGTTGCCGTGGTGGCCACCGCGGAGGCCGCATCCGAGTGGGAGTGGCTGGGCCGGCTGCCGCACACCCGTCGACCGGACGGCTCCCCCCGGCCGGGTTCGTCCGCGGTGCACGAGCTGGACCCCGACGGCGTCGGCGAAGCGGTGGAACGGCTCGCGACCCGGGCTCGCGAACGGTTGTCGAGGCGGACCACCCTGGTCGCCTGGGCGGGCCCAAGAACGGTCCTGCTGCTCGACGGATCCGCCGCACTGCGTGGGGTGCCGGGCGTGGCCGAGCTGCTGACCAGTGGACCCGAGGTCGGCATCGTCGTGGTCGCCCTCGACGCGACGGACGCCCAGCTCCCCACCGAGGCCCGGGCGGTCCTCGACCTCGGGCTGACCCAGCAACCGATCCTGTCCGGGGCCGTGAGTGAGGTCGAGGACCTGCTCGTGGACCGGGTCGGTCCGTGGTGGGCGGACCGCGTCAGCCGCGGCCTGGCGTCCCTGCGCGACGCGACACCGCCGACCGGGCCGCGCGAATTGCCGACCAGCGCCAGCCTGCGGGACGTGAGTGGCTTCGACGTCACCGACCCGGCCGAGGTGGCGGCCGCCTGGGACGCGAGGCCGTGGGCGACCGCCGTGCCGGTCGGAGTTGGAGGAGAGGGTCCCTACCTGCTCGACCTGGCCGCGGACGGCCCCCATGTGCTCGTGGGCGGGACCACCGGGTCCGGCAAGTCCGAGCTCTTGCGCACCCTGGTCGTCTCGCTGGCCACCCACAACCGGCCCGAGCAGCTCTCGCTGGTCCTCATCGACTACAAGGGCGGCGCGGCCTTCCGCGAGTGTGCGGCCCTGCCGCACACGGCCGGCGTGGTGACCGACCTCGACGACCGCCTCGCAGACCGCGCCCTGCGGTCACTGCGCGCGGAGCTGCGGCGACGTGAGCGCATCCTCGGCGGTGCCGGTGCCGCCGACCACGCCGGCTACCTGGCTACTCCTGCCGCCCGCACGACACCGCTGCCGCGGCTGGTGGTCGTCATCGACGAGTTCCGCGCCCTGGCCGAGGAGCTGCCGGCCTTCGTGGACGGCATGGTCCGGCTCGCCGCGCTCGGCCGGTCACTCGGCGTCCACCTCGTGATGGCCACCCAACGCCCGGCCGGGGTGGTCACGGCGGACATCAAGGCGAACCTCAACCTGCGCATCGCCTTGCGCGTCCGTGACCGTGCCGACTCCGACGACGTCATCGACTGTGCCGAGGCCGCGGCTCTCGACCCCCGGATCCCCGGCCGCGCCCTCGCCCGCTCCGGTGACGGCAGCCTGGTGGGGTTCCAGTCCGTGCACCTGAGTGCACCGTGGCGGCACGCCGACCCATCGGTGGTCCGTGTTCGTGCAGTGCGCTGGGGCACCGCTGCCGGACCCTGGCTGCCAGCACTGCCCACGGCTGGGGGAACCAGCGAGCTGCGAGCCGTGGTGGACGCGGTCACGCAGGCAACCGCCACGGTCGGGGCACGGCCGGCGCCCGCTGCCTGGCTGCCGACGCTGCCCATCGTGCTCGAGAGCCCGGCGGCCTCGCCGGAGCTGCCGCCTCACCGGGTCCGGCTCGGCCTCGTGGACCGCCCCGACCGGCAGGCGCAGGAGCCGCTCGTCCTCGACCTGCACGAGCCGGGCCTGTGGGGGTTCGCCGGAACCTCCGGGTCGGGCCGCACCACCGCACTGTTGAGCGTGGCCACGAACCTGGCCACGCAGCTCGAGCCGTCGGACCTGCACCTCTACGCCGTCAGCGGTGGAAGCCTCGCCCGCCTGGCCGAGCTGCCGCACTGTGGCGCCCACGTGGAACAGGACGACCTCAACCGCCTGGAGCGCCTCGTCTCCCGGCTCGCGCTCGAGGTGGCGGACCGCCGACGCGCCCTCGCGGGAAGTGGGCGCGGCACCTTTGCCCGGTGGCGGGAGGCGACTGCGACCGCGCCGCCACACGTCCTGGTGCTGGTCGACGACTGGGACCTGCTCGCCCAGCGGACCGACGGCGTCGAGCACGCCGGGCTGGCCGAACGGCTCCTCGCACTGCTTCGCGAGGGCGAGGCGGTCGGCGTGCGGGCGGTGCTGGCCGGCGACCGCGCGCTGCTCGTCGGGCGAGTCGCCTCCGCCGTGGAGCACCGCGTCCTGCTGCGGCTGGCCGACCGTGCCGACGCCGCACTCGCCGGCCTCGCGACGACGAGCGCGTTGCCGGCAGACCCGCCGCCGGGACGCGGTGTGCTTGCCGACGGCGCCGAGATCCAGCTGTCCCTGCCCACCGGCGAGGCCCCGCGACAGGCGTCCCGAGAGGGGGCGGGGCCGCTGCGCGTCGAGGCGCTGCCGACGCACGTCAGCGCGGTGCGGCTCGCCTCGAGCACGCTCGACGGGGACGAGGTCGCGCTCGGGCTGGGGGGCGACGAGCTCACGGTCCAGGCCTTGACACCCGGCCGCGACGGCCGCCGGTGGCTCGTGGCAGGTCCGGCGGGGAGCGGTGTGACGACCACCCTGGCCGTCGCCGCGGCCCAGCTGCTCCGGCAAGGACGACCGCTGGCCGTCGTGGCCAGCCGCCCGGGCGCACTCGACGCGCTGCGTGGGGACCCGCACCTCGCGCAGTGGTGCGACCCGGTACGGCCGCAGGAGCTGGTGCAGCTCCGTGAGCAGCGACCAGACCTCGTCGTCGTCGCAGACGACGTCGACCAGCTGCTCGACACGCCCGTGGAACCAGTGCTGCGCGAGGTCGCCAGGCTCGCCGACCGCGACGGTGGACTGCTGCTGTGCGGGGCGAGCTCGACGAGCCTGGCCACGCAGTACCGGGGCATCGCCCTCGAGGTGGCGCGCGACCGCACCGGCGTGCTGCTCGGGCCCGGCACGATCGGCGACGCAGACCTGTTCGGGCTGCGCCTGCGCCCCGACCGGACGGCGCCGCCCGGTCGGGGGCACCTGGTCGTGCGGGGCAGGGCCGTGCCGATGCAGGTCGCGCTCCCGGATCCTCCATCCCGCGGTGGGGCAAGCTCGCCGACAGCGGCGTCGTCGGCAGCGTGACGGCCGGCCTTGTCAGCTCCCGGAGTCCGGGCTGGCCCCGGGGTCAGGTCCGTCGTCGAGGTCGGGCCCGAACGTCGTGGGGGTCGCGACTGCCGCCGCGAGACCGACCAGGGCCACGACACCGACCAAGGAACCCAACAGCGTGCTGCCCGCCTGCACGAGGCTCCAGGCCACTGGGATGAGAAGCACGTTCCACACCACCGTGGGCGTCTTCTGCCAGCCGGCGCCGCGGCGCCAACCCAGCGCCATCAGCGTGAGCGCCGCCGCGAACACGACGAGCAGCCCGCCCAACGCGACCGCGACGCCAGCGGTGCTCGTGCGCCCGGAGCCGGCCCGCACGACCTCGAAGACCGCCCAGCCGAGGGCCGCGAGGGCCTGCAGCGAACAGATCGCGAAGGCAAGGAGTCGAGTGGAACGGCGCTCGGGCGCCTGCGCCGGTCGGGCGGCATCCTGCGGTGAGTCGCTCACGGCGTCAGGCTAGGACGTGTGAGGGGTCGGCAACGCCGCGGACCCAGCCGGAGGAGCCTCGCGGCGACCCAAGCGGGTGACGCGCAACGGTACGCTGCAGTGTCACGCGGCATACCGGTCCTGTCCACACTGTGAGCAAGACCTCACCGCTGAGCAGGGAAAACACGCCAGCACCCCTCCCCAAACCGGCGCCGACATGTGAGGCTGGAACAGAACGGTCGCGCTCCCCGTTGGCACGATTGCGCGCACTCCCCGACAATGGTGAGCGCACGCGCCTCGGGGTGTGCGGAATTCACCGCTCGGCTAGCATTCCGGTCGCGGAGCACGCACCAGCAACTGGCCACCGACCCCCAAGACGACGCAACGAAGCGCCGTGCGCCGCGGTCCACACCCAGGACCCGGCCCCCACCGATGCGACCACCCCCGCACGACAAGGAGCACGATCTTCATGGACTGGCGCGACCGCGCTGCCTGCCTGGACGAGGACCCCGAGCTGTTCTTCCCCATCGGGAACACCGGCCCGGCGATCGCTCAGATCGAGGAGGCCAAGGCCGTCTGCCGCCGCTGCCCCGTCATCGACGTCTGCCTCAAGTGGGCGATCGAGAGCGGTCAGGACGCCGGCGTCTGGGGCGGCATGTCCGAGGACGAGCGCCGTGCCCTCAAGCGCAGGAACGCCCGGGCGCGCCGCGCCGGCTGACGAAGCAACCTCCGAGACCCCGGTCGCGGGCCGGGGTCTCGCCATGCCCGCCCTCGACTGGTCGAGCCTGCCTGTCCAGGGCTGCACGTCTTGTTCAGGACTGCACGTCGAGCGGGCGCAGCCGCGCCGCGAAGCGCACCCTCGTGCCGTGCGGCCGGGCGGCCTCCCACGCGATGCGGCCTCGCAGGTCCTGCACCAGGGACTGCACGATCTGCGTCCCGAGGCCCTGCGCCCCCGGGCGGAACCCCTCCGGCAGCCCTGCCCCGTCGTCGGTGATCGTCACGGTGAGCAGCTCCTCCCCCGACTCCTCCCGCGTGCGCTCCGCGTCCACGCTGACCGACCCGCCGCCGGTCCGGGCGAGGCCGTGCTCGACGGCGTTCTGGACCAGCTCGGAGAGCACCATCGCCAGCGCGGTCGCGTCCTCGGCCCGCAGGACGCCGAACGACCCGGTGACGCTCGAGGCGATCGGGTGCTCGGTCTTGGCGACCTCGGTGATGGCCTGCAGGCCCCGCACGGCGATGTCGTCGAAGTCGACCGTCTCGTCGAACCCTTGGCTGAGCGTGTCGTGGACCAGCGCGATCACGCCCACCCGCCGCACGGCCTCCTCGAGCGCCGTCCGCCCGGCCTCACCGGCGGGGAGCCGACGCGCCTGCAGGCGCAGCAGCGCCGCGACGGTCTGCAGGTTGTTCTTGACCCGGTGGTGGATCTCGCGGATCGTCGCGTCCTTGGTGAGCAGCTCGCGCTCGCGGCGGCGCAGCTCGGACACGTCGCGCATGAGCAGCAGCGCACCGGTGCGCTGACCGCCCTCGGTCAGCGGGATGGCGCGCATCGACACGCTTGCACCCCGTCCGGTCACCTCGGTGCGCCACGGCGCACGTCCGGTGACGACGACTGCCAGCGACTCGTCGACCGGCGACTCGTCGCGCAGCACGTCGGCCACCACCTTGGCCAGCAGCTCACCGATCACGTCGCCGACGTGGCCGAGCCGGTGGATCGCCGACAGTGCGTTCGGGCTGGCGTAGGACACGACACCGTTCGCGTCGAGCCGCACCACGCCGTCGCCGACCCGGGGTGCGCCGCGCCGTTGCCCCGTGGGCGCCGAGGCGTGGGGGAACTCCCCCGCCGCGATCATCCGGGTGAGGCTGTCGGCAAGCGCCTGGTAGGTGAGCTCCAGGCGGCTCGGGGTGCGCGTCGCAGCCAGGTTGGTGTGCCGCGTGATCACCGCGAGCGGGCGGCCCGCCTTCACGACGGGAACGGCTTCCTCGCGGACCGGCATGTCGTCCCGGAACGTCGGGTCCTTCTGCCGGACGATGCGTCGCTCGGTGTACGCCTGGTCCAGCAGCGACTGCCGGCCGCGGTGGGTGCGCCGGCCGACGACGTCCTCGAAGAACACCATCTGGCCCGTGGTGGGTCGCACGTGGGCAACCGCGAGCCAGCCCTCGATGCCGGCGGGCACCCACAGGACGAGGTCGGCGAAGGACAGGTCGGAGACCAGCTGCCAGTCGCCGACGAGCAGGTGCAGCCACTCGGCCTCCGACGGCTCGAGGTCGGTCGCTGCCTGCAGGACCTCGTTGAGCGTCGGCACGCGCAAAAGCCTAGTCAGCGCGCTCCAGCACTCAGGCGGGGCGCACCGCGTCGCCCAACGCGACCCGTCCGGGGCGCAGCACCGTCGCGTAGACACCAGCCATCAGGTCATGGTGGTCGCTGATTGCCTGCAGCATGCCCGGGCGCGCGGACAGGCCGACCTGGGCCACCCCCACCATCCGGCAGCGCTGGATCCCCTCGGTGACCCTCACCCGCACCGCGCCCACCGTGACCTCACGCCCGATCCACGACTCCTCGGCATACGGCTCGTGGGTCTCGACCACGACATTGGCCCGGACGTGGCGGGGGTCCATCGGCCGGCGGTCGCCCTCCTGCCGGCCGAGCTCGACCAGGGTGGCGGTGCCCACGAGGGAGAAGGTGGCCTGGTCCTGGTGCATGACGTCGGTCTCTCGACGCAGCAACACGGGCTCACCGAAGTGCTGCGAGAGCGCATCGTCCGTGCTCGACTCTCCCGCAACGTGCTTCGCGCCGTCGGGTAGCACCACGACCGTGTCGTCGCCCTCGCGACGGGCGACCAGCTCGAAGACCGGGTCCATCCGCCTGAAGCGGGCCGAGTGCTTGCCGCTGGCGAGCCTGCCGTCGGCGCCGTAGACGGCCCATTCGCGGTCGCCGAGGAGCCCGCTGCCGAGCACGTCAACGCCCCCGAGCCGTTCGCCGCCCATCGACTTGACCGGAAACCGCTGCAGCACAGCAACTTCCTCGCCCACCAGAGGTGTCACGAAGTCGCAGAACCGGACTTGATCACCGAACGCAGGGTGCGCAGCGCCACGGACAGCGCCGCGATGTTGGGCTTGTCCATCTGCTCGATGCCCGACAGGGCGGTCTTGGCGCGGTTGAGCGACTCGGCGTTCGCCTTGGCCCACTGCTCGTAGCGCGCAAGTGGCGCCGAGCCCGGAGTGGACGCATCGATCACGGATCGCACGAGGCTCTCCAGCACGGCATACAGGTCGTCGCGGAGGGCGCCACGGGCCAGGGCGTCCCACCGGTCGTCGCGAGGCAGGTTGGTGACCCGGGTGAGCATGGCGTCGATGCCGAACCGCTCCGACAGCACGAAGTAGAGCGGTGCCACGTCGGCCGGCGGCTCGCCAGTGTCGGAGGCGATGTCGACGATGTCGAGCAACGAGAACTGGTCGAGCAGGCTGGCCGAGCGCAGTGCCAGGTCGGCCGGCACCCCGGCCCTCTCGATGGTGGCCGCGTTGCGCTGCAACCGCTTCAGCTCGCCGCCCTTGAGCAGCTCGGGGATCTTGGGCGCGAACTCGGCCACGACGTCGCCGAAGCGCGCGACCTCGCTCGCCACGTCGAGCCGGGACGGCCGCGACGTGAGGATCCACCGGACCGAGCGGTCGATGAGCCGACGGAACTCGAGGTAGAGCTGGGTCTGGGCCTCGGTGGGCACCACGTTGTCGAGGTCCTCGACCTCGCGCACGAAGCCGAGCAGGTCGAAGATCTCGCGGGCGACGACGAAGGCGCGGGCGACCTGCTCCGGCGTCGCGCCGGTCTCCTCCATCGCACGGAACGCGAAGGTGATGCCGCCGCGGTTGACCATGGAGTTGACCACCATGTTGGTGATGATCTCCCGGCGCAGCGGGTGCTCGGCCAGCTGCGCCTGGTAGTCCTCGCGCAGGGCGTTGGGGAAGTACTTGGTCAGCGTCTGCTGGAACCACGGGTCGTCCGGCAGCTCCGACGGCAACAGGTCGGCCTTCAACGCGAGCTTGGAGTAGGCGACGAGCACCGAGAACTCCGGGGAGCGCAGGCCCTCCCCCGCCGCGAACCGCCGGTCGATCTCGGAGTCGCTGGGGAGGAACTCGAGCTGGCGGTCGAGCTCACCGAGCTGCTCCAGCAGGTGGATGAGCCGCTGGTGCACCGGCAACATGGAGTGCTCCTGGGCCCGGGCGTTGCCGAGGAGGACGTTCTGCTCGTAGTTGTCGCGCAGCACCTGCCGGCCGACGTCCTCGGTCATCGACGCCAACAGGGTGTTGCGCTGCTTGAGGGTCATGTCGCCGGCCTTGACCATCGCGGTCAGCAGGATCTTGATGTTCACCTCGTGGTCGGAGGTGTCCACGCCCGCCGAGTTGTCGATCGCGTCGGTGTTGACCCTGACCCGGTGCTGGGACGCCTCGATGCGGCCGAGCTGGGTCATGCCGAGGTTGCCACCCTCGCCGACGACCTGGCAGCGCAGCATCGAGCCGTCGATCCGGATGGCGTCGTTGGCGCGGTCGCCGACGTCGCCGTTCGACTCCGCCGACGACTTCACGTACGTGCCGATCCCGCCGTTCCACAGCAGGTCGACGGGCGCCTGGAGGATGGCCTTCATGAGGTCTGCAGGGATCATCGAGGTGGTGGTCTTGGGCAGGCCGAGCGCCTGCACCATGTGCGGGGTGATCCGGACCGACTTCAGGGAGCGCTCGAAGACGCCACCCCCCTCGCTGATCAGCGAGGGGTCGTAGTCGGCCCAGGACGAGCGAGGCAGGTCGAAGAGCCGCTTGCGCTCCGGGAAGCTCGTGGCCGCGACCGGGTCGGGGTCGATGAAGATGTGCCGGTGGTCGAAGGCCGCGACGAGACGGATGTGCTCCGAGAGCAGCATCCCGTTGCCGAACACGTCGCCGGACATGTCGCCGACACCGACCGTGGTGAAGTCCTGGGTCTGGGTGTCCACGCCCATCTCGCGGAAGTGCCGCTTGACCGACTCCCAGGCCCCACGGGCGGTGATTCCCATGGCCTTGTGGTCGTAGCCGGCCGAGCCGCCCGACGCGAACGCGTCGTCGAGCCAGTAGCCGTAGGACTGGGCGACGCCGTTGGCGATGTCGGAGAAGGTCGCGGTGCCCTTGTCGGCCGCGACGACGAGGTAGGGGTCGTCCTCGTCGTGGCGGACCACGAGCTCGGGCGGCAGGATGTCGGCGCCTTCGCGGTTGTCGGTGACGTCGAGCAGGCCGCAGATGAAGAGCTTGTAGGCCTCCACGCCCTCCGCGAGCCAGGCGTCACGGTCGACCGAGGCGTCAGGGAGCTGCTTGGGGTAGAACCCGCCCTTGGAGCCGGTCGGCACGATCACGGCGTTCTTGACCATCTGCGCCTTGACCAGCCCGAGGACCTCGGTGCGGAAGTCCTCCCGCCGGTCTGACCAGCGCAGCCCACCACGGGCCACCGGGCCGAACCGCAGGTGCACGCCCTCGACCCGCGGCGAGTAGACGAAGATCTCGAACTCGGGCCTGGGCGCCGGCAGGTCCGGCACCTTCTTGGGGTTGAGCTTGACCGAGACGTACGGCTTGGGCTGCCCAGCCGCGTCGACCTGGTAGTAGTTCGTCCGCAGCGCGGCGGTGATGACACCGAGGAACGCGCGGATGATCCGGTCGTGGTCGAGCGACTTGACGTCGTCGAGCCCCTTGGTGATCTCGTCGGACACCGCCGCCACAGCGGCCTCGCGCTCCGAGCTCGCCTCACCGGCATACCGGCCCGGGTCGAAGCGCTCCTCGAAGAGGTGCACGAGCTTGCCCGCCAGCGGCAGGTTGGAGGCGAGCGCCGTCTCGACGTAGTCCTGCGAGAACGTCGACCCGGTCTGGCGCAGGTACTTCGCCACGGTGCGCAGGATGACGACCTGCCGCCAGGTCAGGCCGGCGCCGAGCACCAGCGCGTTGAACCCGTCGGACTCGACCTGGCCGCGCCACACCGCTCCGACCGCGTCCTGGAACAGCCCCCGGAGCCGGTCGCGCGCCCCGTCCCCGGACCACACGGTGTCGTTGCGCACCCGGAGCCCGAAGTCGTAGACCCACAGGCGGACGCCGTCGCCGCGCTCCACCTCGTAGGGCCGCTCGTCGACCACCTCGACCCC
>JAICSZ010000191.1 GCA_025936615.1 Pedococcus sp.
ACCGGTGCGGGCCGCCGAACAGCAGGCGACCCAGCTCGCGCTCGACCTCGGTGACCGGCCCGAGCTCACCAGCGGCACCGGGCTGCCCGAGCTGAGCGGACCCGAGCGGGTGCGCGCCGAACTCGAGATCCTCGGCCTCGACGCGAGCGGCCACGTCGTCGACTTCTACGCCCCGATGCTCGACGCGCTCGGGGTCACCCGCAGCCGTGACCTGTTGACGGCACGCAGCCGTTCGACGGTATGGGCGGCAGGGGTCAAGGTCGCCACCCAGACCCCGCCGGTCCGCTCGGGACGCCGGGTGGTGTTCCTCACCCTCGACGACTCGACCGGTCCGGTGGACGCGACGTTCTTCGAGGACGTCCAAGGGTCTTGTGCCGCAACGGTCTTCCACTCCTGGATGCTGCTCGTGCGTGGTGTCGTGCGACGCACCGGTGTGCGCGGGATCTCGCTGCGCGCCACCGGGGCATGGGAGCTCACGCCGCTGTGGGAGGCGTGGCAGACAGGCGGGGTCGACGCCGTCCACGCCGCGATGGAGGATGCCGAGCGCGCCGCCACCGAGCAGGCGGCCGCGGCGGAGGCGGCGCACAGCGGTGGGCTCGCGAAGGGCCGACGGGTGCTGGTGCACGCCTCGGGGTTCAGGCAGTCCCCCTACGCCGACACCCGGCCGCCCGGGGAGGACGTTCGGGCCGCACACCTGCTGGGCCGGGGGACCGTGGTGCCCGGAGGTCTCGGCGCGGACCGGCTCGACCCGCCGCGCAAGCTCTGGCACGCCAGCCCCGGAAGCTCGGGGCACTGAGCTGTGTCACCGAGTCGAGCCGTGCCGTGCCACCGAGCCGTTCCAGCCAAGCCGCGCCGTTCCAGCCAAGCCGCGCCGTTCCAGCCAAGCCGCGCCACTGAGCCCGTGCCCGGCTCGACTACCCTCGGCCAGGTTCCGGCGACCGCCGCCGGACCGACGAGAGGGATCCCGATGCCGACGGCCCCGCCGGACACCGAGCCGGTCGCGACCACCCCCGACGCCGACCCCAGCCGCACGAGCGGCCACCGGTCGCGCAGCTGGCCGGTCCTGCCACTCGCGCTGGTCGGGTGGTTCGTCGGCCTCCTCCCGTGGTTCGTCGCGCGCCGCACCGTGGGCACCTTCGGCACCCCGTGGAACCCGCGCAACGACATGCGCGAGGCGCTCCTGCCGTTCCACCACGACCGGCTCACCCTCCTGTTGTCCATCGCCCTGTTCGCCGGTGGGCTCGCCGGTCTCGCCGCCTGCTGGGTGCACCCGCGACGCAGGCGACGCCTGACCGCTGTTGCCCTGGCCGTCCTCGGTGCCGCAACCGCAGTCGTCGTCTCGGTCGGGCAGACGCTGTCGCTCCACCCAGACCTCGGCGGGACCGGCACCACGACGACGTCGCCAGAGAGCGCGCTGCTCCTGCTCACCGTTGCCGGCGCCGTGACCGGGCTGGTGCTCGGGCTCCTCGTGGCCCTCGGTGGGCCCGCCGCGCGCATCGTCGCCGGCGCACCGCTGGCGGTCATCGCCGCCAACTGGGTGGGACTCCTGGTCACCTTCGCCACCGCAGACCCATCGACGCCGACGCGACACGAGCTCCTTCCCACCGTGCTCTGGGTGCTCACGGGCATCCTGGTCGGAACCTGCCTGGCGCTGGGTCCCCTCCCGGTCCGGGCCGGTCGCGCCGTCGGTGTCACCATCCTCTGGCTGGTGGGGCTCGCACTCCTCTGGCTCACCCAGTCGGCGTTCACCGCCGTGCGCTACTTCCTCGAAGGCGTCCGGGGCGTGGCCACCGACGCGGCCGAGATCCGAGCCCTGGCCCGCGACGTGCTGCGGATCTTCGGCGACACCCTGGCGCCCGGCTTCGCCCCATGGCGGGTGGCGCTGGTCGCCCTGCTGGTCGGGGTGCTCGGCCTGCTGGCCCGGGTGGCCGTGGCGCGCCGGGGCACTGGCAGCACCCCCAGCTAGGGTTGACACCGACCGACCGACGACCCGGACCAGGAGGTGACCGGTTGGGCGAGGAGCAGTGGCGCACCCGGCGCGGTGGCGTCGAGACCGGCCTGCGCACCTCCGCCGTCTGGGCCGCCGTGCGCGGTCTCGTCGACCGCGAGCAGGCCGACCTCGGCCGGCCGCTGCACGTCCTCGACCTCGGCGGCGGCACCGGCGGCCTCGCCGTCCCCCTCGCCGAGCTGGGCCACGTGGTGACCGTGGTCGACCCCAGCCCCGACGCACTCGCCTCCCTGTCGCGGCGCAGCGCCGAGCGCGGCGTCGCCGACCGGGTCACCGCGGTCCAGGGCGACGCCGACAGCCTCGTCGACCTCGTCGGCGACCGCCCCTGCGACCTCGTCTGCTGCCACGGCACCCTCGAGGTCGTCGACGACCCGAAGGCGACCCTGTCCGCCCTGGCCGCCGTCCTCGCGCCCGGAGGGCACCTGAGCCTGGTCGCCGCCCAGCGGCTCGCGGTGGTGCTCGCCCGCGCGTTGGCGGGACAGTTCGCAGCTGCCCACCAAGCCCTGGTGAGCCCCGACGGTCGCTGGGGCGCGGCCGACCCGCTACCACGCCGGTTCGACGCCACCGCCCTGCGGTCGCTGGTCGAGGCGGCCGGGCTCAGCGTCATCGACGTCCACGGCATCCGGGTATTCAGCGACCTCGTGCCCAGTGCCCTGATCGACTCCGAGGCCGACCGGGCCGCCCTGCTCGACCTCGAGGAGGCGGCGAGTCGGCACCCCGGCGGACTCGGGCAGCTGGGCGCCGCCGTGCACGTCCTCGCCCGACGCTGAGGCCGCAGTGAGCCGGCGCCAGTTCGCCCTCCCGCAGCGCACTGCGGACCGACCACCCGACGACACCGGGTGCACCGTCCTGCACGTCGACATGGACGCCTTCTACGCCTCCGCCTCGCTGCTGAGCAGGCCCGAGCTGGTCGGCACCCCTGTCATCATCGGCGGCGGCAACCGCGGAGTGGTGCTGTCCGCGACCTACGAGGCACGCCGCTTCGGGGTCGCCTCGGCCATGCCGATGGCCCGCGCCCGGCGGCTGTGCCCGCAGGCCACCGTCATCGCGCCCGACCACCGCCTCTACTCCCAGATCTCCGCGGCCGTGATGGCCACCTTCGACACCATCACCCCGGTCGTCGAGCCGCTGTCTCTCGACGAGGCGTTCCTGGACGTCTCCGGCACGGTGCGCCGCCTCGGCAGCCCGGCCGTGATCGGCCAGCTCGTCCGAGACACCATCCACGACGAGCAGGGCATCACCTGCTCGGTCGGTGTGGCGCCCACCAAGTTCGTCGCCAAGCTCGCCTCCGGCCTCGCCAAGCCCGACGGCATGGTCGTCGTGCCTCGCGATGAGGTGGTGGCGTTCGTGCAGCAGCTGCCCGTCGGCGCGTTGTGGGGCGTGGGGGACAAGACCGAGGAGGCGCTGGTGCGGCTGGGGCTGCACACCGTTGCCGACATCGCCCACACCCCACTCGCCACGCTGAAGCGCGCCCTCGGCGAGAGCGCCGGCCCGCACCTGCACGACCTGGCGTGGGGGCGTGATCCTCGTCACGTGGAGCCGGTCCGGCGCGAGAAGTCGATCGGCTCGGACGAGACCTTCGAGTTCGACGTCGACGACCCGGCGCGCATCCACCGCGAGCTGCTCAAGCTCAGCGACCGCACCGCCGCACGGGTGCGTTCTGCGGGGATGCTCGGACGCACCGTGACCATCAAGGTGCGGTTCTCGGACTTCACCACGATCACCCGCAGCCGCACGCTGCGCGACCCAACCGACGTCAGCCGCGACATCTACGACACCGCCAAGGGGCTGTTCGACGCGCTCGGGCTCGTGCGTGCCCGGATCCGGTTGGTCGGCGTGCGCATGGAGGGGCTCGTGGACGCGCAGGGAGCACCCATCCAGGGCCTGCTCGACGAGCCGGACCACGGCTGGCGTGAGGCGGACCGGGCCGTGGACCGGGCGAGCGCACGGTTCGGGGCCGGAAGTGTCCGCCCGGCCAGCCTCATCCCGGACCAGGCGGCCGACCGGACCGGACGAACAGGTGGCTCATCGCGGCGCGGCGACATATCCTGAAGAAGCCAGCGCAGCACGGCTCACCGGCACGGACTGCCTGCCACCTCCAGGCAACGAATCGGTGGCCAACAACGTTGGTACAGGTGGATGCCCGTCATGCCCCTCAGGAGGACACCGTGCCGCTGTCAGAGCACGAACAGCAGCTGCTCGAGCAGATGGAGCAGGCGCTGTACGCCGAGGACCCCAAGTTCGCCTCCCAGATGCAGGGCGCGGGTGCGCGAGCAGCGGCTCGACGACGGCTCGTGATCGGTGGCGTCGGCGTCGTGGTGGGTTTGGCTCTGGTGCTCGTGGGGGTCTCCACGACGATGTGGCTCGGCGCTGCAGGCTTCGCGATCATGGTGGCCGCGGTCGCCTTCGCGCTCACGCCGCCCCGCCGAAAGGGCAACCTCGGCACCGTCCAGCCCGATGGCACCGTGCGCCGCCCGGCCCCCCAGGCCAAGCCCAAGTCCGGCGGGTCGTTCATGCACCGCCTCGAGGAGCGCTGGGACCGCCGGCGCGACACCTACTAGCGGCTGAGCAGGACCCCGACCACCCAGGTCGTCGCGATGGCCAGCGCGGCGAGCAGCTCGATCCCCATCGACGTGAACACCGCCTTGAGGGCGCTCTTGGTGGATCGCCAGGCGCTCGAGCGGTCCCGTGACCGGGCGTACTCCACCACGTAGATCCCGAGGATGAACCCGACCGGTCCACCGACCACCGGGATCACGAAGAACCCGACGATGCCCAGCAGCACCGCCAGCACCAGCGGCGCGGTGCCCACCCCGGCCGCGCGCATGCGGCGACCTGGCACGGCATACTGCAGCGCCACGCCGGCCACCCACAGCGCTGCGGCCACCCCGAACACCCACCACGCCAGCGGGGTGCCGACGTCGAGGGCCCAGATGAGGACCGCCGCCAGCACCAGCAGCAGACCCGGAAGGACGGGAATGACGATCCCCACCATCCCGACCAGGATCAGGATGGCGGGGACCCAGATGTCGGTCGCCACGGCGGGG
>JAICSZ010000214.1 GCA_025936615.1 Pedococcus sp.
CCGTCTGCAGCACCCGCTCGGCGCGCCCGAGCTGGGCCGAGTGGTAGTACGCCCGGGCCAGGAGCAGCCGCAGGTCGGTGATGCCGTGGCGCGGGTCGCCCAGCTCCGCCTCCTCGACCAGCTCGGCGAGGGCGCGGGAGGCCGCGAGGTAGTCACCGCGGTCGAACAGGCCCCTTGCGGAGGCGTGCCGCAGGGTGAACGGGGTGGAGGTGGTCCCAGTCATGTCCATGCAACCTAGTTTCGATTTCAACTATTCCGACCGCGAGCCGTCAGCGATGGCGCGGCGGACGTGCTCGACGACGCCATCGGCAGCAGCCATGATCTCGGCGTAGGTCTGGTCGAACGACGCGTCGTCCCCGTACCAGGGGTCGTCCATCTCGAGCTCGCCCGCGGCCACGGCCGCCGGGTCGAACTCCCTCAGCAGGTGCACCTTGCGGCGCTGTTCGTCGGTCCGCGCGAGGCGGTGCAGGTCTCGTTGGTGGCCGGCGTCGGCCGCAAGCACCAGGTCCCGCTCGTCGAGCCAGCTCCGCTCGACCTGCCGGGCCACGTGCTCCGTCCGGCCGAAGTCTCCGTGGCCCATCCGCTCGAGCACGGCCAGGGTGCGCCGGTCGGCCGGGTTGCCCACCTCCCACGAGGTGGTGCCCGCCGAGTCGACGGCCACCCGGTCGCCGAGCCCCGCCTCCTCGAACTTCTCGCGGAGCACGAACTCCGCCATGGGTGAGCGGCAGATGTTGCCGGTGCAGACCACCAGGACGCGGTAGGGGTCGGGGCGGGCCATGCCCCCATTCAACCCACCGTGCACCGCGGGGCACGACCCGGGCCTGCGGCTAGGGTCGAGGAGTGACCCGACCGCTCATCCTCGTCGTCGGCCGCTGGACCGACCAGCAGGGCCAGCCCGGCCGGCAGGGCATCTTCTCCACCCGCACGGTCATGGACGCGGTCTCGAGGGCCGGTGGCGAGCCCGTGCTCGTCTGGCCGGACACCCTCGAGCGCGCCGAGCGCCTGGTCGGCCTCGCCGACGGGGTCATCCTCCCGGGTGGCAGCGACCTCGACCTGCGACCGTTCGGCGTCCCCGACGTGCACCCGCGCGAGGAGCACTCGCCGCCGGAGCAGGATGCCGCCGACGTGTCGGTGGCCCGCGCCGCCCTCGGGGCCGAGCGGCCCATCCTCGCCATCTGCCGCGGCATGCAGGTCCTCAACGTGGTCATGGGTGGCACCATCCACCAGCACTTCGAGCAGAGCTCGGTCCCGCACGCCAGCAACCCGCACGACGTCGACGTCGTCGCCGGCACGCTCCTCGAGAAGGTCGTCGGCGGCGGCGCGCGCTCCGGCTTCTCCAACCACCACCAGGCCTGCGACCGCCTGGCCGACGGCATGCTGCTCGCGGCCACCACCACGGACGGCTGTGTCGAGGCGATGGAGTCGGTGGACGGGCGGACCATCGCGGTGCAGTGGCACCCCGAGGTCGACGCGGAGACGGTGCCGCACAACCAGGCGCTGTTCGACTGGCTCGTCGGGCTCTCCCGCCAGCCACGTGAGCTGGCCCCAGCAGCTCAGTCGGGGTAGCCGAGCGGGTTCTGGCGCTGCCAGCGCCACTGGTCGGCGCACATGTCGTCGAGGGTGCGGGTCGCCGTCCAGCCGAGCTCGGCCTCGGCCCTGGAAGGGTCGGCGTAGGACGCGGCGATGTCACCGGCCCGCCGGTCCACCACCTGGTAGGGCAGCTCGTGGCCGCACGCCCGCTCGAAGGCGTGCAGCACGTCGAGAACCGAGCTGCCGTGGCCGGTGCCGAGGTTCCATGTCGACACCCGCTCGTCCGTCGCCCCGAGCCTGGTCAGGGCCGCGAGGTGGCCGGCGGCGAGGTCCTCGACGTGGATGTAGTCGCGCAGTGCAGTGCCGTCCGGCGTCGGGTAGTCGTCGCCGAAGACCTTGAGCTCCGACAGTTTGCCCACGGCCACCTGGGCGATGAAGGGCATGAGGTTGTTGGGGATCCCCTGCGGGTCCTCCCCGATCGTCCCCGAGGCGTGCGCGCCCACCGGGTTGAAGTAGCGCAGCAGCGCCACCCGCCACCGCTCGTCGGTCGCGGCGACGTCGCGCAGCACCTGCTCCTGCATCACCTTGGTCCAGCCGTAGGGGTTGGTCGCCGAGGTCGGCAGGCCCTCGGTGAACGGCGGATCCGCGCTCTCGCCGTACACCGTCGCCGACGAGGAGAACACCAGCTTGAAGCACCCGTGGTTGCGCATGGCCCGCACCAGGGCGAACGTCGAGTCGAGGTTGTTCTGGTAGTACTCGAGCGGCACGTCGACGCTCTCGCCGACCGCCTTCAGCCCGGCGAAGTGGATGACCGCGTCGAAGTCCCGCTCGGCGAACAGCGACTCGGTCTTGTCCCGGTCGGTCAGGTCGAACGCGTGCACCTCGAGCGGGCCACCGATGAGGTTCTCCAGGCGTGGTACGACCGTGGGCTTGGCGTTGGAGAAGTTGTCGACCACCACGACGTCGTGCCCGGCAGCCACGAGCTGCACGACGGTGTGGGAGCCGATGAACCCGGCACCGCCGGTGACGAGGACGCGCATGTGCCTACCGTAGTTGCGTGTGCGAGCTTGACGGCCCAGCCACCAGGCTCGCGGACGCAAGCCGTCGGTGGGGGTCAGCGGCGCAGGCTGCGTGAGCGGCCGCGGAACTCGGCGATGAGTGCGCCGTCGGACTCGCGCGTCACCCGGACGTCGGTGAGACCGCTACGTCCGTATGCCGCGCGGCTGGCGCCCTCGGCTACGAGGACGTCGCCGAGCCTGGCCGACGCGACGAAGGTGATGTCGGCTCCCGCCGCGACGGTGAGGGCTCCGCGGGAGTTGCAGACCAGCGCGAACGTCGAGTCCGCGAGGGTGAACAGGTAGCCACCGTGGACGATGTCGTGGCCGTTGACCATGGTCTCGGTGACCGTCATCCGTACCACTGCGTGGTCGACCTCCAGCACGTCGACCTGCATGCCGAGGGCGCGCGAGGCGCGGTCGTCGTCCCACATCCGTCGCACGTGGGTCAGGTCTGCCTGCTTCTCCGTGGTCACCGCCCGGCGCCGTCCTGCAGGGCCGGGCTGGGCCGGTAGCGACCGCCGGGGAACGCCCGGTCGAGCGCGGCGAGCTGGTCGGCCACGACGGCGTACCCGATCTCGGCGCCCCACTCGATCGGCCCGCGCGGATAGTTCGTTCCGAGCCGCATCGCCGTGTCGACGTCCTCGGCGCTGGCCTCGCCCCGGTGCACGAGGTCCACGGCCTCGTTGACGAGCATCGCCACCGTCCGGGCCACCGGGTCGGTCTCGACCGGACCGCCCACAAGCTCGGCCAGCCGACCCTCGTCGGCGACGGCGCCCACGGGCCGTCCGTCGGCGGCATACCGGTAGATCCCCTGGCCGGTCTTGCGCCCGAGGTGACCGGCCTCGACGAGGTCACGCTGCACCTGCACGGGCTCGTAGCGCGGGTCGCGCCCGGTCTGCTCCCAGACCGAGGCGCCCACGGCGAGGTTGACGTCCTGGCCGATCAGGTCGGTGAGCTCGAAGGGGCCCATCCGGAAGCCGGCCCTGCGCAGCGCCTCGTCGAGCGTCGCGGCGTCGGTGACCCCGGCCATCAGCATCCGCTGCGCCTCGCCGTAGAACGGCCGCGCCACCCGGTTGACGATGAACCCGGGCGTGGACGTGCACTGCACGGGCGTCTTGCCCCATGCCTGCACGAGCTCCGTTGCCGCACTGAGGACCTCGTCACTGGTCGCCCGGCCGTGCACGACCTCGACGAGGCGCATCACCGGCGGCGGGTTGAAGAAGTGCAGCCCGAGGACACGGCCGGGCCGAGGCATGCCCTCGGCGATCGCGTCGATCGACAGGCTGGAGGTGTTGGTGGCCAGCAGCGTCTCGGCCGGCTGGTGCTCGGCGAGCACCTCGAACAGCCGGCGCTTGGTGTCGAGGTCCTCGCGCACCGCCTCGAGGACCAGTGCCGAGGACGGCAGGTCCTCGACGTGCGTCACCGTCCGCAACCGCTCGGCGACCGCCTCCAGGTGGGCGGAGTCGATGCGTCCCTTGGCCTCGAGCCGCTGGAGGCTGGCGATGATCCGGGCAACGCCGTCCTCGGCCGCACCGGTGACCGCGTCCACCAGGGTCACCGGGTGTCCCGCCATGGCGGCCACCTGTGCGATGCCGGCTCCCATCGCTCCCGCCCCGACCACGGACACGGGCAGCGGGTCGGGGTCGGCGGGGTGCTCCGCGGGCGGCATGCGGCCCATCGTAGGCAGGGAAAGTCCGTAAACCGTGATCCAGATCCGGGCCCCGGCGCGACAGTGGGGGTGTGCAGGGACTTCCGGAGCCGACGGACGGCGAGCTCGTCAGGGCTGTCGCGCGTGGAGACGAGGCGGCCCTCGCGCAGCTCTACGACCGGCACGCACCCTGGCTGTCGCTGCGGCTCGTGCGCCGGTGCAACGACTGGGATGCCGTGCAGAGGCGCTGCAGGACGCCTTCCTGACCGTGTGGCGCTCGGCGGGCAAGTGGCGGGGGGAGGGGGAGGTCGCCGCATGGCTGTGGGGGATCGCCATCCGGCGCCTCATCTCCGGGCTGCGCCGCACCAGTCGCACGGCGCTCGTGGTCGCCCTGGTGCCCGCACCCGAGCCATCCGTCCCCAGCGCCGAGGAGGCCGCGCTGCTGGCGGTGGAGTACGGCGACGTGGGAGCCGCGCTCTCCACGCTCTCACCCGAGCTGCGTGCCGTCATCCAGCTCACCGTCCTGGACGGCCTC
>JAICSZ010000034.1 GCA_025936615.1 Pedococcus sp.
GCGAAGCGGATGCCGGTGAGCTGGTTGGCCTGGTCGGGGGTGCTCCGGGCAGCGGAGGTGACCGACTTGGGGAACGACGCCCTGGTCGTCCAGGTGGCCCCCTCGTCGTCGGAGCCGACCACGGCGACACAGTCCGGTGCCGTGTCGCCGCAGCGCGCCGAGCCCATGGCGTAGACGTGTCCGTCCCCGGCGTTGCTCATCGACACGGCCTCGAAGGAGGCCGGGGCCGGCAGCGGACCTGCCGGCGTGGTGGATGACGGCCCGCTCGAGGGAGTGGGCGCCTGGCTCGAGGCGGTTGCCGGGGCCGTGACCGTCTGGGTGACGGTGGCGGTGGCCGGGCCGGAGGCGGTGGCGGGGGTCGTGTGGTCGTCGCGGTTCGCGGTGGTGCCGTAGGCGATCGCGCCGACCACGACCGCCGCTGCGGCGGCGGCACCGAGGTACGGCAGCCAGCCGCGGTGGGCAGGGCGGCGGGACTCGCTGAGGATCCCCTCCCAGTGGTCGGGGCCACTGGGCAGGTCGCGGACCTCGCGGCGCTCGCGGGCGAAGAACTCCTCGACCGGGTCGTGGGGGCTCATCGTGTCTCTCCCAGGATCACGGACAGCCGCTGTCGGGCGTCGAACAGGTCTCGCTTCACGGTCCCCTCGGACTTCTCGAGCTGGCGGGCCACCGTGGCCACCGGCAGGTCTGCGAAGTAGTGCAGCAGGACGACCACCCGCAGCCGGTCCGGCAGCGCCTGCACGGCGTCGCGGACGCTGAGCCGGGTGGCGTGGTCGGCGTCGCGGGTGAAGTCGTCACGGCCGGCCTCGTGGCGCTGGTAGGCGACCGCCTCACGCCCACGCTTGCGCCAGTGGTCGCGCACGAGGTTGGCGGTCACGGTGTAGAGCCAGGCCCGTGGGTCGTCCACCGACCGGAAGTCCCGCAGCAGGCGCAGAAACGCCTCGGTCGCCAGGTCGTGGGCCAGGTCGGGGTCGCCGACCAGCTTGTTGGTCCAGCCGGCCAGCCGGCCGTAGTGGGCGTCGTAGACCTCGCGGACCGCCGCCTCGACGTCGACCCGGTCACGACCGACCACCAACAGCCCTCCCGTGCGTGCCACCTCGCGCGCAGGCATGGCCATGGTCGTCATGCCTCGTTGACGCCGCACGGCGCCCGGTGGTTGGTCGCCCAGTCTGTCAGGGTTGCCCCATGGAGTTCGTGGAGGTGGTGCGGCGCCGCCGCATGGTGCGCCGCTTCGATCCCGACCGTCCCGTCCCGAGGGCGGACGTGGAGCAGGCCCTGTATGCCGCGTTGCGGGCTCCCAGCGCCGGCTTCAGCCAGGGGTGGGACTTCGTCGTGCTCGCCGAGCCGGCCGACCGCGACCGCTTCTGGGCCGCTTGCGTCCGCGAGCTCGGCGGGACGGTCAGCCAAGCTCGCGGACGCAAGCAGGTGGGACCGGATGCGTGGCTGCGTGGGGTCTCCGCGGCTCCGGTGCTGGTGCTGTGCCTGTCCGACCCGCAGACCTACTTCGAGCGCTACGCCGAGCCCGACAAGGGCTGGACCGACCGCGACCCGGCCCGCTGGCCGGTGCCGTACTGGGACGTGGACACCGGCATGGCGGCCCTGATGATGCTGCTCTCCGCGGTGGACCAGGGCCTCGGGGCGCTCTTCTTCGGCGTACCGGTGCCGGCGCACGACGCGGTCCGGCGTGCCCACGGCATACCGGAAGACCGCCGACTCGTCGGCGTCGTGGCCATCGGCCACGAGCTGGCCCGGGTCGAGGGCTCCGCCCGCACCAGACCCCGCCGCGAGTCGCGCGAGGTCGTGCACTGGGGCAACTTCGGCGGAGCCGACCACGGGTTCAGCGGCGAGTCGGGGACGGAGCCCGCGCAGGGGTAGGACAGGATTGGGGGGTTCCGCCAGCCTCGAGGAGTTCACCCACGCATGGCCCGCAAGACCCCATCCGCTCCGCCGGCCGACGACTTCGTCGAGCGTATCGTCGACATCGACGTCGAGCAGGAGATGCAGGGCGCGTACCTCGAGTACGCCGTCTCCGTCATCCACTCCCGTGCCCTGCCCGACGCCCGCGACGGGCTGAAGCCGGTGCAGCGCCGCATCCTCTACTCCATGTCCGAGATGGGGTTGCGCCCCGACCGCGGCCACGTGAAGTCCTCGCGCGTCGTCGGCGACGTGATGGGCAAGTACCACCCGCACGGCGACACCGCGATCTACGACGCGCTGGTCCGGATGGCGCAGCCGTTCACGATGCGGCTGCCTCTGGTCGACGGGCACGGCAACTTCGGCTCGCTCGACGACGGCCCGGCGGCCTCGCGCTACACCGAGGCCCGCCCGGCTCCCGCGGCGCTGCTCATGACGGCGGGGCTCGACGAGGACACGGTCGACTTCGTCCCCAACTACGACGACCAGCTGATGCAGCCGGGGGTCATGCCGGCTGCCTTCCCCAACCTGCTCGTCAACGGGGTCAGCGGCATCGCGGTCGGCTTCGCCACCAACATGGCACCGCACAACCTCGTCGAGGTGATCGGCGCCGCCCGGCACCTGTTGTCCCACCCCAGCTGCTCGCTCGACGACCTGATGAGGTTCGTGCCCGGCCCGGACCTGCCGCAGGGCGGGCGGATCGTCGGCCTCGACGGGATCCGCGACGCCTACCTCACCGGCAAGGGCTCGTTCCGCACCCGCGCGACCGCGCGGATCGAGAAGGTCACCGCGCGCCGGCAGGGCATCGTGGTGACCGAGCTGCCCTACCTCGTCGGCCCCGAGAAGGTGATCGAGAAGATCAAGGAGGCCGTCCAGTCCAAGAAGCTCCAGGGCATCTCGGACGTCAAGGACCTCACCGACCGCAAGCACGGGCTGCGGCTGGTGATCGAGGTCAAGAACGGCTTCAACCCCGACGCGGTGCTCGAGCAGCTCTACAAGCTGACCCCGATGGAGGACGCGTTCCACATCAACAACGTGGCCCTGGTCGACGGGCAGCCGCGCACGCTGGGGCTCAAGGACCTGCTCAAGGTCTACGTCGACTTCCGCACCGACGTGGTGCGCCGGCGCACCGAGTTCCGGCTGGGCAAGCGCAAGGACCGCCTCCACCTCGTCGAGGGCCTGCTCGTCGCGATCCTCGACATCGACGAGGTCATCCAGCTGATCCGCTCCTCCGACGACGCCGCCATCGCCCGGGGCCGCCTCATGGACGTCTTCGAGCTCAGCGAGGTGCAGGCGACGTACATCCTCGACCTGCAGCTGCGGCGCCTGACCAAGTTTAGCCGCATCGAGCTCGAGAACGAGAAGTCGGAGCTGGAGCGGCAGATCGAGGAGCTCGAGGCGATCCTCGGCGACGAGAAGCTGCTCACCAAGCTCGTCTCCACCGAGCTCGCCGACGTCGCCAAGGCACACGGAACCCCCCGCCGCACAGTGCTGCTGGAGTCGGCCGGCGTGCCGGCGACCGTCACCTCCCCGCTCGAGGTCGCCGACGACCCGTGCTGGGTGCTGCTCTCCTCGACGGGCCTGATGGCGCGCACGACGTCCGACGCCGCGCTGCCGGCGGACGGCCCGCGCAGCAAGCACGACGCCGTCGTCGGGGCGGTGCGGACCACCGCGCGTGGCGAGGTGGGGCTCCTCACCTCGCGCGGCCGGCTGGTCAGGCTCTCAGCGCTCGAGCTGCCGACCCTGCCGCCCACCAACGGCGCGCCCAACCTGTCCGGCGGCGCACCGCTGGCTGCCTACGTCGACCTGCCTCGCGGCGAGGAACCGCTGACCATCGTCTCCCTCGACGCCGACTCCCCCGGCATCGCGCTGGGCACTGCGCAGGGCGTCGTCAAGCGGGTGACCACCGACTACCCAGGTCGCTCCGAGTTCGAGGTGGTCGGGCTCAAGGACGATGACGAGGTGGTGGGTGCCGTCGAGCTGCGTTCTGGCACAGAGGATCTCGTCTTCATCACGTCCGATGCCCAGTTGCTCCACTTCTCTGCTGCTGCTGTGCGCCCGCAGGGACGGTCCGCCGGTGGCATGGCCGGCGTCAAGCTGGCTGCCGGTCAGCGCGCGGTGTTCTTCGGCGCGGTCGACCCAGCCGTCGACAACGTCGTCGTGACCGCGAGCGGCTCGTCCGGCGCACTCCCGGGCACCGAGCCGGGCTCGCTCAAGGTCACCCCGTACACCGAGTACCCCGCCAAGGGCCGCGCCACCGGGGGGGTGCGCTGCCACCGCTTCCTCAAGGGCGAGGACACCCTCGTGCTTGCCTGGGCCGGTGAGACGCCGGCGCGGGCAGCCGGCGGCAACGGCGTGGCGGTCGAGCTGCCCGAGCCCACCGGCAGGCGGGACGGCTCGGGGACGCCGGCCAGCACGGCGATCGCGCGCATCGCGAGCCCGCCGCGCTCGTGAGCAGCGCCCACGGGCACAGTGCCCCAGACGCCTGCTCGGTCCGCTTCGACCAGGCCGGGGTGAGCGCCTACGGCACCGCCGCCAGGGCCACCTTCTTCGTGGCCCTCGAGCAGCCCGGCCCGTGGGGCCGCGACGCGGCGCGACAGTCCCACCTGGGCCCCGAGCTCGGCGGCGCGCTCGCCGACGCCTGCGCCGACCGCGGCGGCAGGCTGACCCTCATCCGCCGGCCCGGGGCACACCCCGACGCGCACCACGGCGGTGCCCAGACGGCATACCTCGCCTGGTGCGGACCTGACCCGTGGCTGCTGGAGGCCTCAGTCGAGGACCCGGCCACCCTGCTCGACGTGGACCTCGACGCGCTGGCTCGCGGCGACCGGGAGGCGGTCCTGGCCACCCTGCCGGGAGCCACCACCGCCGAGCCGGTCCTGCTGGTGTGCACCAACGGCCGGCGTGACGTGTGCTGCGCGGTGCGCGGGCGGCCGGTGGCCCTCGAGGCCGACGCAGCGCACCCCGGCCGGGTGTGGGAGGCGTCACACACGGGCGGTCACCGGTTCGCGCCGACGGGGGTCCTGCTGCCCCACGGCGCAACCTTGGCCCGGCTCGACGGCCCCATGTGCGCCGCCGTGCTCGAGCAGGCCGCTCGCGACGAGCTGCCGCGGTCACTGCTCGGACCGCACCACGACCGGGGCCTCAGCCGACTGGATGCCGGCGGCCAGGTCGCCGACGCCCACGTGCGTGCCGAGGAGGGGATCACCTCGCTGACCGCGCTCACCACAGTGGCGGCACCCGAAACCCTTGGCACGTATGCCGTTTCGCACCGTGACGGGCGCAGCTGGACGGTGTCGGTCGGCGCCTCGGAAGCAGCGCCGATGCGGGAGTCGTGCGGCAAGGCGGCGGTGCCGCTGCGGCTCTGGACGGCACACATTTCGGGCTGAACCGGGACACGCCGCGTCAACCGCTTGCCCTTTACCCAATCGTTACCCGTCTGCGCCGAACTTCGCGTTGCGCACCCTGAGCGTAAACGTTTACATGGGGACGGTTCCCCTCAGTGCCGAGGTCCCGCCTCGGCTCGACGCAGAAATGGAGGCGGGCACATGGCCCTCCGAATGCACAGGCGTCGCGCGCTCTCGGTACTCACCGGCGCGGTGGCGTTGTCCCTCGTCGCGGCCTGTGGCGGAGGCGGCGGCTCCGGCGGCAGCAGCAGCTCCGCCGGTGGCGACACCCGCGGCCCCATCACCTACGTCCAGGGCAAGGACAACAGCGGCCTGCTCGGGCCGCTGGCGGACAAGTGGAACGCCGACCACCCCAACGAGAAGGTCACCGTCAAGGAGCAGTCGGACCAGGCGGACCAGCAGCACGCCGACCTCGTCCAGAACTTCCAGGCCAAGCGCTCGGCGTACGACGTCGTGTCCGTGGACGTCGTGTGGACCGCCGAGTTCGCCGCCAAGAGCTGGCTCGTGCCGCTCAAGGACAAGTACAAGATCGACACCACCGGCTTCCTCGAGCCCACGGTCAAGGCGGCCACCTACAACAACACCCTCTACGCCGCCCCGACGTCCTCCGACGGCGCGATGCTCTACTACCGCACCGACCTGGTGAAGACCCCGCCGAAGACCATCGACGACATGTGGTCGATGTGTTCGATCGCCAAGAAGAACAACATGGACTGCTTCGCGGGCCAGTTCGCCAAGTACGAGGGCGGCACGTGCAACGCCACCGAGTGGATGAACGCCTACGGGGCGCACGTGGTCGACGCCTCCGGCAAGCCGACCGTCGACTCCCCCGAGGCGGCCAAGGGCCTGCAGGAGCTCGCGGACCACTACAAGAACGGTGACATCCCCAAGCAGGCGATCACCTACCAGGAGGAGCAGAGCCGCCAGGCGTTCGAGTCCGGCAAGCTGCTGTTCCTTCGCAACTGGCCGTACGTCTACAACCTGGCCAGCACCGACGCCTCCTCCAAGGTCAAGGGCAAGTTCGCGGTCGCGCCGCTTCCCGGCGTCGACGGCCCGGGCACCTCCACCCTCGGTGGGCACATGGCTGCGATCAGCGCCTTCTCCAAGCACAAGGCCACCGCGCTGGACTTCCTGAAGTACCTCACCAGCCCGGAGAACCAGAAGATCAACATGGAGAAGGGCTCACTGGCCCCGGTCCTCGAGTCGATCTACCAGGACCAGGCCCTGGTCAAGAAGTACCCGTACCTGCCGACTCTGCTGACCTCGATCCAGAACGCCGTGTCCCGCCCGGTCACGCCGTTCTACCCCGCGGTCACCACGGCGATCCAGGACAACTTCTTCGCGGCCATCCAGGGGCAGAAGAGCCCGGAACAAGCGGTGAAGGACATGCAAGCGGCCATGGAGGCGGCCAGCAGCTGACCTGACCGACCGCGCAGCATCCCGGTGTGGGGGTGGCCCCCCAGGGGTCACCCCCACACCCTTCTCGGCAGCAGTTCCACCGGCACCACCCATCGAAGGCCCTCACCCAGCAGCTCTCCCGCAAGGAGCAGGCAATGACCACAGCCGTGCAGGCGCCACCCGCGCAGAACCAGGGCAAGGCACCCAAGAGCCTCAACGCGGGGCAGGGCAGGCGCGGCCTGCTCCTGGTCGCCCCGACCTTGGTCTTCCTGGCCGTCATCATCATCTATCCGGTGATCCAGGCGATCATCGACTCGTTCAAGAAGGACCAGGGGCTGGACCGGTCGACCGGCCTGTTCGTCCAGGGCGGAGCAGCTGGGATCTCCAACTACACCCACTGGATCCTGCAGAGGTGCGGTGACCAGAGCTGCCCGCCGGGCACGCTGGGTAACCAGTTCTACGACGCGCTGTGGGTGACGCTGTTCTTCACCGTGGTCAGCGTCGTCGTCGAGATCGTCCTCGGCATGTGGTTCGCGACCATCATGAACCGAAACTTCAAGGGCAGGGGCCTGGTGCGCGCCGCCATCCTCATCCCCTGGGCGATCCCCACCGCGGTCACCGCCAAGCTGTGGCTGTTCATCTTCGCCTTCGACGGCATCGCCAACAAGCTGATCGGCCTGGTCGGCATCCAGCCGCGGCTGTGGACCAGCGACCCCTGGGCGGCGAAGTTCGCCATCATCATCGCCGACGTGTGGAAGACCACGCCCTTCATGGCGCTGCTCATCCTCGCCGGACTCCAGCTGATCCCGGGTGACGTCTACGAGGCCGCCCAGATCGACGGTGCCACCAAGTGGCAGACCTTCGTCAGGATCACGCTGCCCTTGGTCAAGACGCCGCTCATGGTCGCGGTCCTGTTCCGCACGCTCGACGTGCTGCGCATCTACGACCTGCCCGCGATCCTCACCAACGGTGGCGGCGGCACGACCTCATTGTCGATGCTGGTCATCAAACAGATCGGAGCGGGCTTCCACAGCGCCTCGGCACTGTCGACCATCGTCTTCCTGCTCATCGCGTTCGTGGCGTTCCTGTTCATCAAGTTCGGCGGCGCCGACGTCATCCAGCGCCCGCCACGACGGGCCACACCAAAGGACAAGGACAAGGACCAGGACAAGGTTGCCGGACCCGCAACCGGCAACCCGGTCGCCGCTAACGCCACCACCCCGGGAGCCTGACATGACCGCTGCCACCACCACCCCGAGCACCACCCGTGGCACCGTCCAGGGGCAGGAGTACCACCAGAAGAGCGACCGCGGGGCCAGGATCAGGATGTACATCGGCCTGGCGGTCCTGGTGATCTGGGGACTGGCCCCGTTCTACTGGATGGTCGTCACGGCCTTCCGCGACGTCGGCTACACCTTCGACACCACGCCATGGCCGACCCACGTGACCCTCGACAACTTCACGACGGCCTTCTCCACGGCCCGTGGGAACCACTTCGGCGCTGCGCTGGTGCACAGCATCATCATCGGCATCGTGACCACGGCGGTCGCGATGCTCGTCGGCGTGTTCGCGTCCTACGCGCTCGCCCGGCTGCAGTTCCCCGGCAAGTACGTCGTCCTCGGCATCATCCTCGGTGCGTCGATGTTCCCGGGTGTCGCGCTGGTGACGCCGCTGTTCCAGCTGTTCTCCAACATCGGCTGGATGGACGGCGCGAACTACCAGGCACTGATCATCCCCAACATCTCCTTCGCCCTGCCGCTGACGATCTACACATTGACGGCGTTCCTCGCCGAGATGCCGTGGGACCTCGAGGAGTCCGCCCGCATCGACGGCTGCACCCAGGGCCAGGCATTCCGCAAGATCATGCTTCCGCTGGCGGCACCCGGGTTGTTCACGACCGCGATCCTGGCCTTCATATCCAGCTGGAACGAGTACCTGCTGGCCCAGCAGTTCTCGACCAAGCAGACCCAGACCGTCACTGTTGCGATCGCATCCTTCACTGGCGCCCAGCCGCACCAGGAGCCGTACACCGCGGTCATGGCGGCCGGGACGATCGTCACCGTGCCGCTCATCATCATGGTGCTGATCTTCCAGCGGGCCATCGTGTCCGGCCTCACTGCCGGAGGGGTGAAGGGCTAGCCCCCGGCGGTCCGTCTAGTCATGGGACTGTTCAACCCCGGCAGCGGCACCGGGGGCCTGCGGGCTCGCGCCCAGCGCCTCGACATGCTGCTGGGAATTCTCGCCTTCTTCACCGCCATGGCGGCCATCCAGACCATCGTGCTGGAGCTTCGCGGAGACTCGGCGCTGACTGCGGCTGCAGTGCTGTTCGTCCTCGTGGTCGGCACCTGGTTGACGTGGCGGGCGCGACGCAACACCGGCGTCTAGGGACCAGCGGGGACGAGAGGACGAAGGGTGGGACGTGAGCACGATCAGCGACGTGGCGAGGGCTGCCGGTGTGTCGGTGGCCACCGTCTCACGCGCGCTTCGCGGCCTGGACCGGGTCAGCCCGCGTACCCGTGAGCGGGTGCTGCGGGCCGCCGACGACCTGCACTACGTCGCGTCCCCCGCCGCCACGAGCCTGGTGTCCGGCCGCACCCGCGGCGTCGCCGTCATCGTCCCGTACTTCAACCGGTGGTTCTTCGCCACCGTGGTCAGTGGCATCGAGAAGGCCCTGCGCGAGCACGGCCACCACGTGCTCCTGTGCGACCTCGAGGGGCACACCTTCGACACCCGGCTGCCGATCACCCAGGGCATGCTGTGGAAGCGGGTGGACGGGGCCATCATCCTCAACATCCCGCCAGAGCCGGCCGAGCGCGCCCTCGTCGACCGGCTCGGGATCCCGGTCGTCACGGTGGGCAACAGGGAGCGCGGCTGGCCCTCGGTGCGCATCGACGACCGGCTCGCGATGGCCATGGCCACCCGGCACGCCATCGACCTCGGGCACCGAGCCATCGCGTACGCCGGCATGGTGCCGCTGTCGGTCACCCACCTGCGCACCCCGCAGGACCGTCGCGACGCCTTCGTGGAGGTGCTCGCCGACCACGCGATCAGCTGCCCGCACGAGTGGTTCGTGGAGAGCGACTGGACCGCACAGGGAGCCGCCGAGGACTTCCACCGACTGCTCTCCGGCGGTCCGCGACCCACCTGTGTCGTCGCGGCCTCCGACGAGATGGCGTTCGGGGTGCTGCACGCCGCCCGCCGACTGGGTATCGACGTGCCCGGCGAGCTGTCCGTGATCGGCATCGACGACCACGTGCTGTCCGAGATCTTCGACCTCACGACGGTTCGCCAGGACGTCGAGGCGCAGGGTCGTCGGGCGGGCGAGCTGCTTCTGGAGGCCCTGGCGTCCGGCGAGCTCCCCGACGCCGACGAGGTGCTCGGGGTCGAGCTGGTCACGCGCGGCAGCACGGCGCCGCCCGCCGCGGGCGCGCGCAGCACGCTGCGGCGGCGCACCCCCGTCCCTGCCGGCGCCCCCGGCTGAGGGCAGCTAGGCGTCGATGCGCTCGCGCTCGAGCTTGTCGGCCGACTCGACGATGAAGTCCTTGCGTGGCGCGACGTCGTTGCCCATGAGCAGCTCGAAGACCCGCTCGCCCACCTCGGCGTCGCGCAGGGTCACCCGGCGCAGCGTGCGGTGGCGTGGGTCCATGGTCGTCTCGGCCAGCTGGTCGGCGTCCATCTCGCCGAGGCCCTTGTAGCGCTGCAGGGGCTGCTTGATGTTCTTGCCGCGCTTGCCCAGCGATGCGACGGTCTTGCGCATCTCGTTCTCGGAGTAGGTGTAGATGAGCTCGTTCTTCTTCGAGCCCGGGTTGACGACCTCGATCCGGTGCAGAGGCGGGACCGCGGCGTAGAC
>JAICSZ010000275.1 GCA_025936615.1 Pedococcus sp.
CACCATCCTCTACGGCGACTTCTCGTGCCCGTGGACCTACCTCTCCTACCGTCGGCTGGCGCTGCTGCGCACTGCCGGTGAGGAGTTCGAGCTGCGTGCCGTGCAGCACGACCCCGCTCGGCCTGGGCGGCCCGATCCGCGTGACACCTCGTTCGAGCACCTCCGCCAGGAGATGGGCCAGGTGGTGGCGCAGCTGCTGCCGGGCGAGGAGCTGCCCTACGAGCTGCGCGGCTTCGTGCCACACACGAAGGCTGCCGTGTCAGGGTTCGCGGAGGCCTACGGCGCCGGGGTCCCGGACGTCGCGGCACCGCTGCTCTTCGAGGCGTTCTGGCGCAACGGCCTCGACCTCAACGACCCCCGGTGCGTGCGAACGCTGCTCACTGACGCCATCCGCGCCGGCGACTCGCCCAGCGACCCACTGCGCCGGTGGGGCCACGCGGTCGACGTGACCGGTGGGCCCATGACGACCTTGGCCTGGCGGGTGGTCCGTGCCTGGCGCCAGCAGTGGATGTCGCTGGACAAGGAGGTCGTGCCGGTGCTGCTGCTGCCCGACGGAACCCTGCGCTACGGGGTGGACGCGGTGGAGCACTTGGGGCACCGGCTGGCCGCCAGCGGCATCGACCCCACCACCGAGCCGAGCTGGCCGGACGCGAGGCCTCCGGCCCCGCTCGACGGCTACGGCCGCACCCAGCTGCTCCACCCACCGCTGGGCGCCGCGTGAGCCGGACCGGTCCCACGCGCGGTGCGAGCACGCTCGGTGCGATGCGCCGGCGGGTCCTGCACCAGCTGCGGGTGTACGCCCGTGCGGCCAGTGCCGTCGAGGTCGGCGAGCCCCTGGGGCTGCACCTCAACACCGCCCGGTTCCACCTCGATGCCCTGGTGGAGGCCGGGCTCGCGGAGCGCACCACCGAGGGCCGGGCCACCCCCGGCCGCCCCAAGGTCCTCTACGCCGTGCCACCCGGCGACGTCGCCGAGGAGGACAGCTACCGCGTGCTCGCCGAGATCCTCACCGGGGCGCTCGAGCACGCCGCCTCGACCCCCGGCGCCGCGGCCGAGGCGGCCGGTGCGCAGCGGGGGCGAGCGCTGGCGGCCGAGCAGGTCGGCCCGGGGCGGGCGCGGATGACGGCCACCAGGGCGGCCGACGTCGTGGTCGAGGGCCTGGGCCGGTTGGGGTTCGAGTCCAGCGCGGTGTCGACCAGGGTGGGACGGCGCATCGACATCGTGCCCTGCCCGTACCTCGATCTCGCCCGGTCCCGGCCCGATGTGGTCTGCGCCGTCCACCGCGGGCTGATGCAGGGAGTGCTCGACCAGCTCGGCGCACCCCTCGAGGTCGACCGGCTCGAGCCGTTCGCGGAGCCGGGTCGCTGCGTCGCCCACCTGCGTCGGGCCGGCTGAGCGCGCGAACCAGCCCGAACCAGGTCTCAGGCGGGCTTGACCGCCAGCACCGGACAGCCGGCCTCGAGCAGGATCCGCTGCGCGTTCGACCCGAGGAGCAGCTTGCCGACCGGCGTCCGGTGGCGCAGCCCGATGACCAGGACCGAGGCGTCCAGCTCGGCCGCCACCTCGAGCAGCGCGTCGGAGGCGTCACTGCCCTCCTCCACCCGACGCACCTCGGACTCGATGCCGAGCTCCCCGAGGTCGCGGCGGACCCGGTCGAGCTGGTCGTCACCGGCCCGGTGGGCGTCGGCGAGGACGTCGTCCCGGGACATGTTGACCACGAGCAGCCGCTCCTGCCGGCGCACCGCCTCGGCGACTGCCGCGCTGAGCGCCGCCTCACCGTAGGAGTTGGGGACGTACCCCACGAGAACGGTCACGCCGCCACCTCTGCCTTCGTCCCGGCATCGTGGTGGTCGTCGTCGCCACCACGCCCGCCCCTCAGCTTCGCGACCAGCGGCCACACGAGCACCCCGACGACGATCGCGTAGGCGACCCACGCCACCGGTCCGCCCAGCAGTCCGGAGATGTCCCCACCCGAGAGCTGGAGCGACTGGCGCCCCTTCTTCTCGGCGAGGGGCTCCAGGATCACGCCGACGATCAGCGGGAGGACGGGGAGCCCGAAGCGCCGCACGACGAAGCCGAGCGCACCCAGCCCGAGCAGCAGGTAGAGGTCGAACGGCTGTCCATTCACGGCGTAGGCGCCCATCGCCGCGAAGAACAGGATGCCGGCGTAGAGGTAGGGGCGCGGGATCTGCAGCAGCTTTGCCCAGGCGGGCGCCAGCGGGAGGTTGAGGACCAGCAGCAGGGTGTTGCCGATGAACAGGCTCGCGATGAGCGCCCAGACGAGCCTGGGCTCGTTGGTCAGCAGGAGCGGACCCGGCTCGATGCCGTAGCCCGTCAGCGCGGCGAGCATGATCGCGGCCGTCGCGTTGGTGGGCAGGCCCAGGGCCAGCATGGGCACGAGGGTTCCGGCCGCCGAGGCGTTGTTGGCCGCCTCCGGCCCGGCGACACCCTCGATGGCGCCCTTGCCGAACTCCTCGGGTCGCTTGGAGAGCTTCTTCTCGGTCATGTAGGACAGGAACGTCGGGATCTCCGCGCCGCCCGCCGGGATCGCCCCGAAGGGGAACCCGAACGCGGTGCCGCGCAGCCAGGGCTTCCACGACCGCTTCCAGTCCTCGCGACCCATCCA
Source organism: Pedococcus sp. (assembly GCA_025936615.1). The sequence continues at coordinate 2,627 of JAICSZ010000275.1, forward strand.
CGGCTGGCCGACCGGGATGACCTCGCCGGCCTTGCGGCGCAGGTGGGCGGCGACCCACAGTCCCTCGCCCACGGCGAAGAGGCCGACCGCGACGACGACCACGTCGATGCCGTCGGCGAGCTGCGGGACGCCGAAGGTCATCCGCTGCTGACCGGTGACGAAGTCGATGCCGACGACGCCGATCGACAGGCCGATGAGCAGCGCTGCGAGGCCCCGGACGCGCGAGGCGCCGAGGACCGCGCTGACGCCGACGAAGGCGACGAGGATGATCGCGAAGTACTCCGGTGCGCCGAGGGTGACCGCGAACCTCACGATCTGCGGCATCACCAGGACGATGAGCATCGTGCCGATGGTGCCCGCGATGAACGAGCCGATGGCTGCCGTGGCCAGCGCCTGGGCCGCCCGGCCGGACTTGGCCATCTTGTTGCCCTCGATGGCGGTGACGACCGAGGAGGACTCACCCGGGGTGTTGAGCAGGATCGAGGTGGTGGAACCGCCGTACATGCCTCCGTAGAAGATGCCGGCGAACAGGATCAGCGCGGTGGTGGGCTCGAGACCGTAGGTGATCGGCAGCAGCAGGGCCACCGTCATGGCCGGGCCGATGCCGGGCAGCACGCCGACGGCGGTGCCGACGATGACGCCGGTCAGCGCGATCAGCAGGTTGAGCGGCGTGAGGACGTCGCCGAAGCCGGCGAGCAGGTGGTTGAGGTTGTCCATCAGAGGATTCCCTGGAGGATGCCGGCGGGGAGGTTGACGCCCAGGCCGATGGCGAACGCGTAGAACGTCGCGAGCGAGAGGACGATCGCGATGGCCAGACCGCGGAAGTGGTGACGGTTGCCGAGCGCGAAGGCGCTGCCCCAGAACAGGATGGTGCCGCTGATCACCCAGCCGAGGGGCTCGATGAGCAGGGCGTTGAGGAGGAAGGCGACGACGAGCATCCCGAGGGTCTTCCAGTCGGCGGGGTGCCGCAGGTCGACGTCCTCGCCCGCCTCCTCCTCGCCGTGCCCACCCCGGGACACGTCCAGCGCGTAGAACGCCGCCACCACGATCAGCGCGACGCCGAGGACGATCGGGACGGCGCGGGGTCCCACCGGGTCGTTGGTGGTGGTCGCGTGGCCGATCCGGCTCGCGTCGAACAGGAGCAGGCCGCCCAGGAGGGCAAGGCCCGCGCACATGCCGTACTGCGCGCGGTCCTTGACCTCCCGGGTGACGGTGGAGCTGTCGCTCATGCCAACCCGAGCGACTTGAGCAGGTCGGCGACGTCCTGGTCCTGCTGCTTGAGGAAGGAGTCGAAGTCCGCGCCGGTCTGGAAGGCGTCGGTCCAGCCGCGCTTGGCCTCCTCGTCCTTCCACGCCTTGGTGTCGTGCATCTTGCTGTAGGCGTCGACCCAGATCTTCTTGTCGGCCTCGGAGATGCCGGGAGGCGCCACGATGCCGCGCCAGTTGGTGAACACCAGGTCGATGCCCTTGCTCTTCAGCGTCGGGACATCGCCCAGCGCTTCGACGGGCTGCTCGCTGGTGACCG
>JAICSZ010000031.1 GCA_025936615.1 Pedococcus sp.
CGGACGGGGTCGTGCGACCACCCTCCGCGTTGGCGATGATCGTCGGCTCCCCGCCCTCGAGGACGGCGACGGCCGAGTTGGTGGTACCGAGGTCGATGCCGACCGCACGTGCCATGGTTGATCTCCTGTGCTGCTTGGGTTGAGTTGTCGAGACTCAAGTTAGGAGCCGGTATGCCGCGTGGCAAATTGGCGGTTCCAAACTTGCGTTCCCTCGGCTCAACTTTGGGTCGGCGCGAAATGTTCCCCGGACGTGCGGCGACCTGACAGGGTGGCTCCATGGGTGCGCCGGGTGGTCGGTTCGAGGGCTCCGTGGTGTTGGTGACCGGGGCGGCGCACGGGATCGGGCGAGCCTGCGCCGAGCGGCTCGCGACCGAGGGGGCACGCGTCGCGGTGGCCGACCTCGACCGGGGGGCGGCGGCCCGGGTGGCCGATGAGCTGGGATCGGAACACCTGGCCCTGGGCCTCGACACCGCTGACCCCGCGACGGTCGAGGGCGCTGTCGCGGACGTCGTGGGCCGGTTCGGTGGGCTCGACGTGCTCGTCAACGTCGTGGGCGGGGACGAGGCCCATCCCGGCTTCGACGAGACCGGCGACGAGGTCTGGACCAGGCTGCTCGACTGGAACCTCATGAGCGTGGTCCGCTGTTCCCGCGCCGCCGTCCCCCACCTGCGCCGCAGCGAGCGGTCCCCGGCGATCGTGTCGGTCTCGTCGGTGAACGCGTTCGCCGCCGTCGGCCAGGCGCCCTATGGCGCGGCAAAGCTGGCGGTGGTCGCGCCGACCCGCGACCTGGCCGTGGAGCTCGCGCCCGAGGGGATCCGGGTCAACGCGGTGGCACCGGGCACCATCCGCACGCGGATCTGGGATCGGCAGGAGGGTGGCGCCGACCGGATGCTGCCGCTGTACCCGTTGGCGCGGGTCGGCGAGCCGGGGGACGTGGCGGCCGCGGTGGCGTTCCTCGCCTCGGCCGACGCCTCCTGGGTGACCGGCCACACGCTGCCCGTGGACGGTGGCCTGCTGACGGGGCACCGCAAGGTTTGACCGTCGCCCGCGTCGCTGGGGCCGTTGTCGGTGGCCACGCCTAAAGTCCGTGCCATGGCAGAGCACCGTCGCCCCCGCCTCCGGGTCGTCACCGGCAACCCAGCGCCACGCGAGGACGAGACCACCCGCGAGGCGTACTGGGCGAGGCTGCAGTCGCTGCGCGCCGAGCGCGACCGGCTGCGCGCCGGCTGAGCGGGTCCGGACCACGCCGCCGCAAGGGCTACGGTCACGTCGTGGACCAGTCGGCGTTCGAGCGGTCGGTGGATGCGCTGGTCTCGCGAGACGGTGAGCTCGCGCGCCTGGTGGCGCAACACGGCATACCGCGCCTGTGGCTGCGGCCCGCGGGCTTCCCCAGCCTGGTCCTGTTCATCCTCGAGCAGCAGGTGTCGCTGGCGTCCGCGGCCGTGGCCTACCGCAAGGTGGCGGAGCGGGTCGGCGCGATGACGCCGGAGCACGTGCTCGCCACGACGCCGGAGCAGCTCCGCGAGGACGGCGTGTCCCGGCAGAAGGACCGCTACCTGCGCGCGCTCGCCGCGGCCGTCGAGGGGGGCGAGCTTGACCTGGCCCGGCTGCACTCGCTCGACGACGACGCGGTCCGGGCCGCACTGACCGCGCTGCCCGGCATCGGGCCGTGGACCGCCGACGTCTACCTGCTGGCATGCCTGGGCCGACCCGACCTGTGGCCGGTCGGCGACCGGGCCCTGCAGGTCGCCGCCGCCGAGGCTCTCGGACTGGAGACCGTCCCGACGCCGCTCGAGCTGACGGGGATCGGCGAGCGGTGGCGACCGCACCGGTCCACTGCGGCGAGGCTGCTCTGGCACGGCTACCTCGCCCGTCGCGGCCGCGACGAGACCCCTTCCATCCGTGCCACAGGGGTGGCATGATCATGGCATGGCCAAGGTTCGAGTGAGCACCACCGTCGACGCCGACCTGTTGGACCGTGCACGCGCGGCGCATGGCGGCCCCACCGATGCCTCCCTGCTCGAGGCAGCCCTGGAGGCGCTGCTCGCAACCCATCGCGATGCGGAGTTCGACGAGGCGTACCGCCGCGGCTATGCCGAGCACCCCGTCGACGAGCCCGATGAGTGGGGCGACCTGGCCTCGTGGGCTGACGCCGTGCGGGCCCACCGGGGATGAGCCTGCCCCGACGCGGCGAGGTCTGGTGGTCCGAGCTGCCTGAGATCGGGCGGCGTCCCGTCGTCGTCCTGTCCCGGGACGTGGCCATCGCCGCGCGGCGGCGAACAATCGTCGCTCCCTGCACGACCACCCTTCGCGGTCTGCCCACGGAGGTGAGCCTGCGCCCAGGCGTCGACCCCGTGGCTCGGGCGTCGGCGGTCAACCTCGATGCGCTCCAGGACGCGTCAGTCGGCTTGTTGGTCGAGCGGCTCGGGCGGCTCGACGACGCCCGGATGCGCGAGGTCTGCGCGGCACTCGCCGTCGCCGTGGGGTGCGCCTGACCCATCCTGCGCCGGCTGGCGCAGCGGAGGATAGCGTCGGGGTGACCCCGGACGACGACACCTCAGGAGGTAGCGGCATGGGCGCGTTGTGGCACCCCTTCTCGGACATGGGCGCGGTGGAGAGCGGCGGGGAGTTCGTCCTGGCACGCGGGGAGGGGGTGCACGTGTGGGACACGGCCGGCACCCGCTACCTCGACGCCACGGCAGGACTGTGGTTCACCAACGTCGGCCACGGCCGGCGCGAGCTCGCGGACGCCGCTCGCGAACAGGCGGCGACGCTGGCGGCATACAGCACCTTCGGCGACGTGGCACCCGAGGTGACCATCCGGCTCGCCGAGCGCCTGGCCGGCATCGCGCCCGTGCCGGGCTCGAAGGTGTTCCTCACCAGCGGTGGGTCCGACTCCGTCGACACCGCCGCCAAGCTCGCGCGCCGCTACTGGACCGAGGCCGGCCAGCCGCAGCGGCGCACGCTGATCGGTCGCCAGCACGCGTACCACGGCATGCACTTCGCCGGCACCTCGCTGGGTGGCATCGCGCCGAACGCCGACGGGTACGGCGACGTGCTGGTGCCCGAGACTGCGCACGTCGCCTGGGACGACCCCGAGGACCTGCGCACGACCATCGAGCGGATCGGCGCGGAGAACGTCGCGGCGTTCTTCTGCGAGCCGGTGATCGGTGCCGGCGGTGTCTACCCGCCGCCGGAGGACTACCTGACTGCTGTGCGCAAGATCTGTACCGAGAGCGAGGTGCTCTTCGTCGCGGACGAGGTGGTGACCGGCTTCGGGCGGATCGGTGGGTCCTGGTTCGCCTCGACGCGCTTCGGCCTCGAGCCGGACATGGTCACCACCGCGAAGGGGCTCACCTCCGGCTACATCCCGATGGGTGCCGTCCTGGTGGCGCCGAAGGTCGCGGCCCCGTTCTTCGAGCCCGACGCGGGCCGGTGGTTCCGCCACGGCTACACCTACTCCGGCCACGCCGTTGCAGCCGCGGTGGCACTCGCGAACCTCGACCTCGTCGAGGGCGAGGGGTTGCTCGACGAGTCCGCCCGCCTCGAGCGGACCCTCGCCGACGCGTTCGACCCACTGGCCGACCACGAGCGGGTGGCGCAGGTGCGGTCGGGCACCGGTGCGGTTGCCGCAGTCCAGCTCAAGGACGCCGCCGCGGCGGCGCCCTTCGTGAAGTCGCTGCGCGAGCAGGGAGTCTCGACCCGCGCCGTCGGGGCGGGCGGCCTGCAGCTCAGCCCGGCCTTCGTCATGACCGACGAGGAGGTCCACGAGCTGGCCGACGCCTTCCGCCGGGTCCTCGACTCCTGAGGTGCTACTCGGGTGAGCTCAGTGCGCGCGCCAGCTGGGCGGGCATGTAGTCGTAGCGAACGAACCTTCGGGTGAACGACCCGGTGCCGTGCGACACCGACCGCAGGTCGATGGGGTAGCGGGACAGCTCGTGCGCGGGGACCTCCGCGTGCACCACGGTCCTTCCCTCGACCTCGGCCGGCTCGGTGCCGTGCACCTGGCCCCGACGGCCGCGGAGGTCGGCGAGCACCGCGCCCACCGCCTCGTCGCCGACCTCGATGTCGACGGCGTCCACGGGTTCGAGCATCGAGACGGTCGACTCGTTGGCCGCCTCGCGAAGCGCCATCGCGGCCGCCGTCTGGAACGCCATGTCCGAGGAGTCCACGGAGTGGGCCTTGCCGTCGACGAGCCTGATCCGCACGTCCACCACCGGGTAGCCGGCCAGCACGCCCTTCTCCAGCTGGTTGCGCGCGCCCTTCTCCACCGACGGGATGAACTGGCGCGGCACTGCCCCTCCGACCACCTTGTCGACGAACTCGATGCCGGCTCCCCGCTCCAGCGGCTCGATCTCCAGGTGGCACACCGCGTACTGGCCGTGGCCGCCGGACTGCTTGACCAACCGGCCCTGCACCTTCGTCGGCCGCACGAACGTCTCCCTCAGCGACGTGCGCACCGGCTCCACCTCGACGCCGACGTGGTAGCGGCTCTCGAGGGCCTCGATGAGGTGGTCGACGTGGGCGGGCCCGAGCGCCCAGATGACCAGCTGGTGGGTCTCGGCGTTGTGCTCGAGCCGCATCGTCACGTCCTCGGCGACGAGGCGTGCCAGTGCCGACCCGAGCTTGTCCTCATCGCTCTTGGACTTGGCGTGGATCGCCACCGGCAGCAGGGGGTTCGGCAGCACCCAGGGCTCCACGAGCGCCGGCTTGTCCTTCTTGGACAGGGTGTCGGAGGTCTCTGCGCCGGAGAGCTTGGCCACGAGCACGATGTCGCCGGCGATGGCCTCACCCATCGGCTCCGCGTCGTCGCCGACAGGGGCCGAGAGCGGACCGACGCGCTCGTCGTCCGTGTCGTGGTCGGCGTGGTCGTCCAGGACGTGCGTGGCGAAGTTCTGCAGGTGACCGGAGATGTGCAGCGGCTCGTCGGGGCGCAGGGTGCCGGAGAAGACACGCACGAGGGACTGGCGACCGGTGAACGGGTCGGTCGTGGTCCGGACCACCTCGGCGACGAGCGGCCCGTCCGGGTCGCAGCCCACCTCGCCGAACTCGCCACCGACCGGGGTGTAGACCTTGGGCACGCGTGCGGTGAGGGGGGACGGGAAGCCCTTCTCGATGATCTCGAGCAGCGCCTCGGTGCCTACCCCGGCCGGGGCATGGGTGGGGATGACCGGGAAGAACTTGGCGGTGGCCACCGCCGTGCGCAGGTCGGCGGCGATCACCTCGACGTCGACGTCCTCGCCACCGAGGTAGCGATCGAGCAGCGTCTCGTCCTCGGACTGCTCGATGACCGACTCCATGAGCTCGCCGCGCTGGGACTCGATGAGCTCGGACTCGTCGGCGGAGGGGTCGCGGTCCTTGCCCTCGCCGCCGGTGTACTCGGTCACGGTGCGCCGCAGCAGGTTGAGCAGCCCGGTGACCGACCCGTCGGTGACCAGCGGCAGTGCGAGAGGCTGCGCGTCGCCGAACGCACGCCGGCACGCCTCCACGGTCGCGTCGTAGTCCGCACGCGCCTGCTCGAGACGCGTGATCGCGATGGCACGCGGCATACCGACAACGTCGCACTCGCGCCACAGCATGCGGGACGCCTCGTCGACACCCTCGTTGGCCGAGACCACGAACACCGCCGCGTCGGCAGCGCGCAACGCTGCGCGCGCCTCGCCCACGAAGTCGGGGTGCCCGGGCGTGTCGAGGAGGTTCACCTTGATCCCGCCGTCGAGGGACAGCGCGGCGGCCGACAGGGCAACCGTCTGCGAGCTGCCCCCGTCACGAGAGCGGCGGCCCGGAACCCGAGCCGCCACCAGCCTGTCGAACAGCGCCGTCTTGCCGGCGCCGCTCGCCCCCACGATCACCACATTGCGGATCGCCTCCGGGGAGGACGGTCCGCCCGCATCACTGACCCGGTTCATGACCTCACCTTCCTCCGGCGGGCAGGGATGCACAAGAGGTCCTCAGAGGGGGGCCCACCACGCGAGTGCGATGGGCAGCAGCGACGCCAGCACCACCACCGAGTCAGGCGACCGCCACGGCGCCGGCGCCGCCCAGGTGCGCCCGCGGGCGGTGGCGAAGCCACGGGCGTCCATGGCCACCGCCAGGTCGGCAGCCGCCTGAAGGGACCGGACCAGCATGCCGATGGTCAGCGCCCACAGCTCGGCGAGCACCGACCGCGGCGACCGACGGCTGGCGCCGATTCCGCGCACCCGCCTCGCCCGGGCGATCTCCGCCCAGATGTCGCCGAAGGTGTGCACCCGCTGCAACGCCGCCGACAGGGCCACGACGGGTCGGGCAGGCAGGTGCAGCCGCTGCGCCAGGTGGTCGCCGAGCGCGTCGGCGTCCACCCACCGGATCAGCACGGCCGACGGGAGGACGATGATCAGCACCCGCAGGACCGCGGTGCCGGCGACCTGCAGGTCGTGGCCGCCGAGCAGCCAGGTGGACCACCCGACCGACAGTGCCGCCACCGCTCCCGGGACCATCCGGGTCGCCACGGACCTGGCCCGTCCGCGAGGCGCTGCGCCCTCGCCGGGAGCCCACAGCACCACGGCTGCCAAGGCAACCATCAGCCCGAGCACGAGCAGGCTGGTCGGCCACCTCGGGGAGACGATCCCGGCGGGGATGGCCAGCGCCGAGGCGGCCAGCAGTGACAGCGGGCCGCAGCGAGCGGCGAGGGGTCGGCGCGGCGCCGGGTCCGGGGTGGGCTGCGACGGACGCTCGAGCAGGGTGGTCCGGTCCGCGCGGGCCACCACAGCGTCGTCGTGCGTGGTCAGCACCACAGCCGAGCCGGCGTCGCGCAGCCCCTCGACGATGTCCAGCACCGCGGACCAGGTCAGCCGGTCCTGCCCCACCGTCGCCTCGTCGCCGAGCAGCACCGCAGGCTGGTGCACGACCGCGGCAGCCATGGCCAGCCGGCGCTGCTCGCCACCGGACAGGTGCCGAGGGTCGGCCTGCTCGAGGTGGTCGAGCCGCAGCAGCGCCAGCAGGGCGCGGGCGCGCGCCAGCGACTCGGACTCGACCAGCCCGAGAGCCCGCGAGGTGGTCATCACCTCGTCGAGGACGGTGTGCGCCACGATGGCCGAGCTCGCCCACTGCGGCACCCACGACACGACCCGGGCCAGGTCGACGGTGTCCCAGTCGGCGGGGTCGCGCGAGCCGCCAGAGGCAAGCTCGGGGTGGGTTCGCACCTCACCGGCCTGCCGGGCCATGAGCCCGGCGACCGCGAGCATGAGCGTGGACTTGCCCGACCCGCTGGGACCGACGAGTGCGTGGACCTGGCCGGCGCGGGCCTGCAGCCACTGGTGGTCGACGGCGACGGTGGTTCGCTGGGAGCCATCGAGGCGGCGGACCGTGCGCTCGACCGAGACGTCTGCGGCGTCGAGGGCGACGACATTGGCTCCCAGCCTCGGCTCCCCAAAGGTCCCCGCGGGTATGCCGCGTGGCTCCGGATCGGCGTATCCGGGCACCCAGATGCCTTGCGTCACGAGCGACTCACCGTGCTGCGACAGCACCCTTGCCGGTGGGCCGTCGGCGACCACCCGGCCGGTTCCGTCGAGCACCACGAGCCGGTCGGCGAAGTCGAGCCACGGTCCCAGCCGGTGCTCGACGACGACCGTGGTCAGGTGACGGGTGGCCACGGTCTCGGCCACCGTGGCGCGCACCGAGGCGGCGTTGCCGGGGTCGAGCATCGCGGTCGGCTCGTCGAGCAGGAGCAGCGTGGGCTCCAGCGCCAGGGCACCGGCGAGGGCCAGCCGCTGCTGCTCACCACCCGACAGCGCGTGGGTGGGGGTGTCCTGCGGCATGTCGAGGTGGACGTCCGCCAGCGCGGCGGTGACGCGCGCGGGCATGTCCCCACGCGGCATACCGATGTTCTCGAGGCCGAACGCCACGTCACGACCGATGGTCGCCGACACCACCCCCGAGCCGGGCTCCTGGAGGACCAGGCCGACGGCACCGGCGCGGGAGCCGGGCGCAACGCCGTCCAGGAGCACGGTGCCCGACCGCTCCCCCGAGTCGGCTACCTCGAGCACGCCGGCGAGGGCGCGCAGCAGGGTGGACTTTCCCGACCCGCTCGGCCCGACGAGCAGCACCCGCTGGCCGGCCGGGATGTCGAGGTCGATGCCGGGCAGGACCGGTTCGCGCCGGCCGAACGGGCGCCAGGCCAGCCCACTGACCTCGAGGTGTCCCGGAGGGCGCTCAGACAGGGCGCGACTCCCTGACCTCCTGGCCGGGTGGGAAGGCATTGAGCGCACCCGCCTTGGCGAGCGCCTTGGTGAGCAGCCAGCCGACGCCGCCGGCGATGACTGCACCCGACACCGTGAGGACCACGGCATAGATGACCTTGTAGTCCCAGCCCCAGTCGGTCCAGTAGACGTACCACTCGTACACGGCCTCGAGCGGCGCCGACAGCGCCCCGGCGAGCACGGCCGCCCCGATCCCGAAGACGCCGTAGCCGAGCACCGCGAACGCGACCTCGGCGCCCAGGCCCTGGAGGGTGCCCGAGACCAGCGTCGCCACCCCCCACTGCGAGCCGGGCAGGGCCTCCACGACGGCGGCGATGAGCTCGCAGGACAGCGCGGCGCCGGGGCGCCGGACCACGAGGCCGCCGACGACGCCGGCCATCAGCCAGGGAGCGCCCACGATGCCCTGCAGCGGCGGGAAGACGGCGGCGAGGGCGTTGCCCGGTGCCTGGTAGGCCAGGCCCCAGCCCCAGTAGGCGATGCCGAACGCGACGCCGAGGAAGGCGACCGTGAGCAGGTCGACGGTGCGCCATGCCATCAGCGGACGGCTGGCGAGGATGCTGCGCCGGCGACCTGTCACCGGTGCCTGCGATGTGTTGGCCGAGGTGGTCGGCCGGTTCGTGGTGCTCATCTGTGCCTCCCGTGGGATCCGTCGGATACCTCGGGGATGCCCCGGCCGGAAGACGGCACCCGGGGGACGGGCGCAGTCGCCCGACAGGTGCCTGAGAACTCGACTCCCTACGCCGGTGCGAACCGGATCAGGTGTGAGGGTCTGCGGTTGCCCGCACTCTCAGCGCTCTCGCGCTCCCCTGTCGTTACGCGTCGAACATTACCCCACCCTGTGGGAGGGTGAACAGGCACGAGGCGATCAGGGAGGTGGCATGGGCACGCTCGTCTGGCGGGTCATGGGAACTGGCGGTGCGATCCTTGCCGGGATCGTGGCCAACAAGGTGGTCCAGCAGCTCTGGCGCAAGGCCGGCCGCGACGAGGTCCTGGACCCGCGCGACCCACGCACCCCGGCCAAGGACGCCATCCTGTTCGCCGCGATCACCGGCCTGGCGGTGGGAGCCGCTCGCACCCTGGCCACCCGCAAGGCTGCGCGGTACTACGAGAAGTCGGCCGGCCACCTGCCCAAGCCGATGCAGAAGGGTGAGGCCTAGAGGTCCAGGGCCCGGGCGATGGGGACGCCTGCCCGGTAGGACAGGTGCACGTGCGAGGGCGCGTCGAGGACCGTGAGGTCCGCCTTGGCGCCGACCTCGATACGCCCGATGTCGGTGCGCTGCAACGACTTCGCAGACCCAGCCGTCGCCGCGTAGACCGCCTGACCCGGCGTCAGGCCCATCTCCCGCACCGCGAGGGCGATGACGAACGGCATCGAGGAGGAGTAGCAGGTGCCCGGGTTGCAGTCGGTCGCCAGCGCCACCGACACCCCGGCCCGCAGCAGGGCAGCGGCATCCGGGTACGGCGAGCGGGTCGAGAACTCCACGCCGGGCAGCAGCGTCGCGACCGTGGTGTCGGCGGCGTCCGCCAGCGCAGAGACGTCGGCGTCGGACAGGTACGTGCAGTGGTCGACGCTCGCCGCCCCGAGCTCGACAGCGAGCTGCACGCCCGGGCCGTGACCGAGCTGGTTGCCGTGTACCCGCAGCCCCAAGCCCGCCTCTCGGCCGGCCGTGAGCACCGTCCGTGCCTCCTCCTCGGTGAAGGCGTGCGACGAGTGCGGCTCGCAGAAGACGTCGACCCACCTCGCGTGCGGACGCGCCGCCTGCAGCATGGGCCCGGTCACGAGCTCGACGTATGCCGCGCGGTGACCGGAGTACTCCGCCGGCACCACGTGCGCGCCGAGGAACGTGGTCTCGTCGGTGAGCTCGCGGGCGATCCGCAGCGCGCGCGCCTCGTCGTCGACCGTGAGGCCGTAGCCGCTCTTGACCTCGACCGTGGTGGTGCCCTGGGCACGCATCTCCGCGATGCGTGCGGCCAGCAGCGCGCGCAGCTCGTCGTCCGAGGCCGCCCGGGTCGCCGCCACCGAGACCCCGATGCCGCCGCCGTCGTAGCGCTCACCGGCCATCCGCGCCGCGAACTCCTCGCCGCGGTCGCCCGCGAAGACGAGGTGCGCGTGGGAGTCCACGAAGCCGGGCAGCACCGCCCGGCCGCCCACGTCGACCTGGTGGTCCGCCGCCGGTGCCTTCGACGCCGGCCCCAGCCACGCGGCATACCCGTCCTCGACCACCACCGCCGCGTCGGTGCGGACGCCCAGCAGGTCTGGCGTCGAGCCGTCACAGGTGACGAGCTCGCCGATGCCCGTGACCACCGTGCTCGCCATCAGCGGCGCTCCCGCACGTCGGCGAGCGCCTTGCCGAGCATGGCCGCCACGTCGCCGAGGAGGTGGCGCCCGCTCTCGACGACCGTCCGGCCACCCACGACCACGCGGTCCACGTCCGCCCGCGTGGCGCTGTAGAGGATCTGGCCGGCGCGCGATCCCGCCGTCGTGACGGTGTCGGTGCGCACGAGCACGAAGTCGGCCCGCTGCCCGTCGGCGATGGTGCCGCCCTCCGTCCACCCCAGGGAGCGGTACCCGTCCACCGACGCGGCGGCCAACAGCTCGTCGGGGGTGAACCGGCCGCGTTCGTTGCTC